>JAAEQG010000532.1 GCA_024231775.1 bacterium | reverse complement strand
TTTCGCGGTCGTGCCGCACAAGACATGAAGACCTGGTCCCCGACGCCGTGGTCCAGAACTTTTACCTAAATCCATCGAGTCGATTCCAATTATCGGCCCGAGAACAAGCTTTATAGGAGTATGAAATGAGCCTTTCAATCAGGATTCTGGTGGCCTCAATGGCTGTGCTGGCCATGGGTTGCGGCGACGACGATAGCGGTAACGATCCGGTGGACGGCGGTGGAGACGCGGATACAGACACCGATACCGACACGGATGCGGATACAGACGCGGACGCGGATACCGATACTGATTCAGACACCGACACGGATACCGATACTGATTCAGACACCGACACGGATACCGATTCTGACACAGACGCGGACGGTGATTTTGGCTTCGATATCCGAGTGCCCCAGGAGCGGAACGTGGAATGCGTTCCCGGGGAGAAGCAGCCGGATGTGGACTGGCTGTGCACCTTTGAATACAACGGCACGAGCGGTCACATCTACGTGCAGAACACCCCGGTCGATTGCGAATTGGGGAGCTTGTCCAGTAATAATCCGGTGTACGAGACTGCGGATGCGTTCCTCTCCGTCGGAGGGGATCTCTTTCCATTGCAGAATCCCGTCTATGACTGGGGCGGCAATCACCATGTGAATTTCATGGAGTTCGATTACGACGGCGCGCACTACAAGTACTACCACTCATTCTGGACATCGTTCAGCTGGTACACCTGTCACGAGGAGTTCGACTGCATCCAGGTCTTCACCCCGGGTGGCTCCCCCATCAAGGACGGCTGCGTGGAGGGCGAACGCAGCCTGCCGATAGTCTGCGTGAAGATAGAGGAAGACGGATCATACGATCCTCTGGTGGACGAATATGATACGTGTGGATGAAGTATTGCGGTCCGCGGTCGGCATCGTCCTGTCGTCGATTGTCGTCCTGTGCTGCGGCGGAGAGAAAGGACAGACACCCGGGCTCCTGGTGCGGCTGAGCAGCGACGTCGGCGCGACGCCGACTAGCTATGCGGTTATTGTTGACCTTGCGGACGGGCGGATTTCAGCGATCAGCTGTCCCGGCGATGCGCAGGACACCCTCGCCTGTGTCGATGAGGGACTGAGGATCTCCGAACCTTCCGAGCAGCTGACCGTCACCGTCAAAGCCCGCGGCTTTGCCTTTTTCACCCAGCAGTTCGAGCTCGGTTCGCTGCCCGTGGAGGACGGCGATGCCGTGGCGGCGATTTCCCTCGACGCCCTGGCTCCCTTCGAGCAGACCGAAGACTACGCCACCGGCTTCGACAGCGACGACGGTCTGGTTGCATATCGGTCCCTGGCCCACGAGGCCGATACGGATCTCGGGCCCGCATCAGTGGTCAAATTCTATGTTGACGATATCGCCAGCGAGCCCCGAGTTTACTTTCAGAACACGGTCAAGCACAAATTGCACTACGGGTTCGTCCGCAACGTGCTGGGCAATTCGCTGACCTCGGCGGAGTTCTGGGAGGCAACCTATGTCGGGCTGGAGCGTAGCGCCATGGCCGGGACGGTCATCATGTACGACGCAGTGAGAGCGGATAGCCAGGCCCTGGACCAGGAGATCGCTGCGCCCCTCTGCGTCACATTTTTTCCCAGTGACAACCTGACCCCGGCCCAGGCCGCGACCGCCCATCGATTGATCGAGGAACGGATCGGCTTCGCCCCCCTGATCGGCGGGCAGGGTCCGGTGGTCTACCTGCCGGCCGGAGAAGATCAGGAGGCGGCCCTGTCCCAGGAAACAGCACTGTTCGCCCGCCGGGGCGCCCTGTGGATCGTGCACCGGGAGCTCTACGGCAACGTGACCCAGCAGATTCTCAATCCGGGGCTCGCCTTTGGCACCCTCAGGTACCTGACCCCCGAGGCGCTCAAGAACGCGGTGGTATCCTTCAAGGACATCCTGGTGCTCAGCCGGCTGCCCAATAGCCTGCCCATTGTCGGCGGGACGATCACCGAGGAGCTGCAGACTCCGCTGGCGCATGTCAACGTGGCGGCCCGGGCCCGGGGCACCCCCAACATGGCCCTGCTGGACGCCGCGGCGGATCAGCGCATTGCCCCCTTTATTGGCAAGCTCGTGCGCTTTGAGGTGAAGAGCGGTGCTTTCACCCTGGAAGAGACCACTCTGGATCAGGCCCGAGCGTACTGGGAGAGTCAGCAGAAGGATCCGGTTTATCCCGAGTTCGATCTCGAGCGGGACGGCCTGCCCAGTTTCGAGGAGATCGGCTTTTCCGATTCGGTCAGCGTAGGCGCCAAGGCGGCCAATCTGGCTGATCTGTCCAATCTGCTGCAGCAGACGGCGCCTCACGGCTTTGCCATTCCGTTTTACTACTACGATCAATTCATGCGCGAAGGGCAGGTCACCGAGGCCCTGTGCGCCGAGGCCAGCCAGGACTGCGAGCTTGAAGGCAGGACCGCCGAGATCTGCAACCGGGCAGAGGCGCTGTGTATTGGTGGCGGCGACACGCCGGAAAACTTCTGGATCTTTGCCGAGCGCCTGATCGACCGGGGTGAATTCGAGAGCGACACCGAGCTCAGGGAAGCGGTCCTGGACAGCCTGCGCTACATAATGCGCCATACTGAAGTTACCCCGGACTTTGCCGACGCCCTGAACAGCCGGGTTGACGAGCTATTCGGCAGCGACAAGGTCCGGCTGCGCTCGAGCACCAATGCCGAGGACCTCGAGGACTTCAGCGGCGCGGGCCTCTACAAGTCGGTGTCGGCGTATAGCAGTGGTGATTTCAAGCTCGCCTCGGATCAGGTGCGCAAGGTGTGGGCCTCGGTCTGGAGCTTTGGCGCCTTCGAGGAGCGCGCTTTCTGGAATATCGACCATCTCTCCGTGCAGATGGGGGTGGCGGTGAACCAGGCCTTTCCAGACGAGGCGGCCAACGGCGTGCTGATCACCCAGAACATCGCCGACCCCACCGTGGCCGGGATGTACGTCAATGTGCAGCGCGGTGAGGTGCCGGTGACCAACCCCGAGAATGGCGCGATCCCGGAGATCTTCTCGATCATCCCGGGCGCCGACTCGTGGTCGGTTCAGGTCGCCCGGCTCCGCTACTCCAGCCTGTCGCCGGATGAGCCGATCCTACGCGACGCGGAGGTCGAACAGCTGTACAAGGCCTCGAGAATCGTACAGCACCATTTCGCCCCCCTCTACGGTGAAAATCCTAACACCATGATTCTCGACCTGGAGTTCAAATTCCACGGCCCGGAAAGGGCGTTATTCATCAAGCAGGCGCGACCTTATTTGAATGCCTTTTAACTGATTCTATCTCCGACTGAGCTACAAACAATAGATGACTGGCTGAACGGCTATGATTGGAACGCGCCACGATTCCCAGCCGAAGAACAACCT
>JAAEQG010000531.1 GCA_024231775.1 bacterium | reverse complement strand
CACATTCTCCCTGGCCGAATTTGTCGCCCGCGTGGAGAGCCAGTAGATCGGATTTGCCATCCGACCAATGGCGGTTAGCAAAACCGCCCTACCGATCTGCACGAAAAAGGCGGTTAGCAAAACCGCCCTACCGATCTGCACGAAAAAGGCGGTTAGCAAAACCGCCCTACTGCTCTACGTGAAAATAATTTAGGGCGCGTTGTCAGAAACCAGACCGTTGACGTCGTCGGTCCAGCACTCGCAGGCGATGCGTTCCTCGCTTCCACGGGTCAGCGTGCCGTCGTAGGGCATTGCATCCTCGTGAGACGTCCAACCCGAAAGCACCATCGGTACTGGCCCGCTTCCGGCAGGGATCCACTCGCCGTTGTAACGGCGGGCAAAGTGGAGGTGCGTCGCCTGGGCGAACCCGCCCTCGCAGGAAGGATGCCCGATGGGTTGCCCGCGCTGCACGTACGCGCCCGCCTCGACCCGTCCTCCGACGTGAACGTGCAGGTGGGCCAGCGTCCACCCGCTCTGCTCAAAGCCGTCGCCGTCCAGGTCTATCACCACCTCGCCATTCTCGCTGCGCAACACCAGCCCCGCTGCCGCCGCCGTGATCCACTCGCTCGAAGGCGCGCAGCCCAGCAACTCGTTGACCGGCACAAAATCGAGCGCGGCGCGGCCACT
>JAAEQG010000530.1 GCA_024231775.1 bacterium | reverse complement strand
TATGCGCCTGACCCAGTGACCATCCCCAAGGCTTCGCTGCGCTGCGCCTTGAGGCTGCCACCCACCGATTGCTCGAGCGTTCGTTCCGCCAGGTTGGTCAGGGCGGCGGCGCGGCGTCGGGCCCGGGTCGTGACGTCATCGCTAACCGCTGCTTCGGATAGCGCCGCTTCGATCGTTCGCTGTTGGTCCTTGCTCACGAAGAAGACCAGGGGCATGGCGAACGCTTCGGCGCTCTTGGCGGGGGCTCGCGACAGGGGCTTTCGCGCGATGAGTCGTTCGAGCTGGCCCCGCGTCTGGGGGACGAGCTTGGCGAGCTTTCGCGTGGTCATCCGGCGGTTCAGTCTCCTGAGCAACGCGAGTTTCTTATCCAGCATGTCACGCCCGCCCAGTCGGTTCAGCGTGGTCAGCAGGAGATCGGTCTGCTCGTCGTCGATGTCCCAGACCACAACCTGGGCCGTCTGGTGACTGAGTTTGTCCAGCGCCTGGCAACGATGATGTCCGTTGATAATCTGGAAGCAGCCTGCTCGGTCGGGGTG
>JAAEQG010000529.1 GCA_024231775.1 bacterium | reverse complement strand
GACATTCTCTGGGGTGGGACGGGGGTGTTTGGCGCCGAGCTGATGGTCGATCGTTGGGAGGTGACGGACACATCTTGGGCAACCGTATCCTATTGTGACGTGGCGGGCGGAGAGGCTGGCGTCTATGTCGGGGACGGTTCCACGCTCACTTGGGTAGACGGCAACCTTGAGGTCGATCCGCAGTTTGTGGACATCGACGGGCCGGACGGCGATTCGAGCACCTGGGCCGACAACGATTTTCACCTGGCGGGCGCCTCTCCTTGTATTGACGTGGGTGATCCGGGATTCGCACCGCTGGTGGGCGAGACGGATCTCGATGGCGAAGCCCGGGTGCAGGCGTGCCGAGTGGACATGGGGTCTGATGAGACCACGGCGGACCCGCCTTCGGGTGATGCGGACGAAGATGACGACGTGGATCTGGCGGACTTCGGGGCCTTTCAGGCGTGCTTCGGCCTGACGATCGCGAACCCGGATGCGCCGGGTCCTTGTTTCTGCGCATTTGACTTTGACGATTCGGGCGAGATAGACCTGCCCGACCACGTCGCCCTGCTCGCTGCTTTGACCGGGCCGGGTACGTAGCGCCTATCCCAGGAGTTCCTTGGCGCTCGGGAGCCATCCCCTTGAGGTGTTCTGTTAGACCGAACACCGCAATCACGCTAGACTGCGCTAACCACAGGTTGATACCGAGGTGGAGTATGCGTAGCCATGGCGACAGACCACAGGCCCAGTAGAATCGGGATCATCGGGGGTACCGGACTCGGCGAGGCGCTCATCGGGCGCGGTGGGGGCGAAGCGTTGGAGGTGGACACCCCGTTCGGCCAACCCAGCTCGGCCCCGATAGCCGCGCAGTGGAACGGCGTGGACGTCGTCTTCCTGAACCGCCATGGTGACGGCCACTTGTACCATCCCTCAAGCGTTCCCTATCGGGCCAACATCTTCGCCTTGAAGCAACTGGGCGTGACCACGATCCTGGCCAGTGGAGCGACCGGGAGTCTGCGCGACGGGATCGAGCCCGGGCATCTGGTGGTCTGCGACCAGGTCATCGACAAGACCCACCGTCGCGAGAGCACCTTCTTTGACGCCGGGATAGTTGCCCACGTGGAGATGGCTCATCCATTCTGCGGCCGGGTGCGCAGGATTCTGCTGGAGGCGTCCGGCGCGCTGGATGCCGTGGTGCACCAGGGCGGAACCTATGTCTGCATGGAAGGTCCGCAGTTCTCCACCTGGGCTGAGTCTCAGATGCATCGTGCCTGGGGAGGCGATCTGATCGGGATGACCGCCATGCCGGAGGCGAAGCTGGCCCGCGAAGCGGAAATCTGCTACGCCCTGGTCGCCCTCCCGACCGACTATGATTGTTGGCGGCAGAGCGAACCCGGCCAGGACAAGAACGCCCTGCTCAGGGAGATCATCGGAAACCTGAATTGTGCGACCGAGGCGGCCATCAAGCTGATCGAAGCGGTGTTGCCCGCCCTCGCCGCCGGAGGGACATGCGACTGTCACCAAGCACTCGAACTTGCCATCTGGAGCGACAAGACCAAAGTCGCTCCCGACGTGGTCCAGCGCCTGGAACCACTGGTCGGCCGCTATTTCACCGAAGCCCGGCAGGGCTAGGCGGAGCGGATCAGTCCACCTCTGCCCGCTCAGCTCGGTCGGCCCGGCGTCGCCCCCATCGTCTCGCCATGTGTACGATTGCGTTCGTTATGCCGGCGGCGCTCGGGTGGGTGTCCGCAGGATTCGGGCAGGAGGGCGCAGAACCGCCGCCAGCCGCAGCGCCTCAGACCCCACCGGGACACGGTGGGCAGACCGACGTTTACATCAACGACAGTTTTGAAGCCAACGAGATGATCGAGTCGGCCCGCCGGCTCGCCGAGCAAGACCGCTGGGACGAAGCCGCCCGCCTGCTGCACCGGGCTATTACCGAGTTTGGAGAGCGGTTGCTCCGCGTCGGTCCCCGGCGTTACGGCCCGGTCGCGGAGCAGGCCAACCGCATGATCGCCTCGTGGCCGCCGGAGGGCTTGGCGACCTACCGCAACCTCTTCGATGAACCGGCTCGCCGGGCTTACGCGGAGCTTTCGCCGGGGCGGGATCGCGGTACGCTTCACCGACTGCTCGAGCGCTACTACTGCACAGCCACCGGAGTCGAGATCGCGGACGTCCTTGCTCAGCTTTCGATTGAGGTGGGCGCGTTCGCCGACTCCGAGGCCATCTATCGCCGGCTGCTACGCGACCACCCCGACGTACGCCGGTCGCCCGAGGAGATTCTGGCCCGCCTGTCGGTTGTGGCTGCTTTGAGTGGAGACGCACCAGCCGCCCGGCAGTGGGTGGATCAGGCGATCGGGGCTCAACCGGACCTAGCCCTGCGCTGGGCCGGACAGCCCCGTCAGTTGCGCGGGCTGGTTGACGCACTGCTGGAGAATCCACCCGCGCCATCTGTGGGTCAGTCCTTCGCCTGGCCGACCTTCGGCGGAGCCCGCCACCGTAACCGCGGCGCCGGGTTCCGGGTGGACCAAGCCGCCTCACTGTGGCGCACAGACGGGGTCGGCGCCGGCCTGGAAGGACTCCTCAACCAGGAGGAGCAGCCGCTCAGCCTCCAGCGTGCTCTGGAGCGCGGAAGGTTGCTGACCATGCACGCGGTTGCCGCGGATGGTTTTGTCTTCGTGCAGCACGCCTTCTCAGTTCGAGCGATTGCGATCGACAGCGGCGCGGTCGGATGGACCTATACGCCCTTCTCCGACGTTTCTGTGAGCCGGTCCGAGGTCGAGGCCTCGACCATCCGCTGGTACTGCCCCACCTACGATCGTGGACGTCTGTACCAGGTCTTCGGCGACGAGGAGGTCTCCTACTACGGCGACCGGGTGACGGGGACGTCGTCTGTGCTGGTCTGCGTCGATGCGGCCACCGGGGCGCCCATTTGGAAAACGCGCGACATCGGTTTTGACGAGGAGTTCGGGCGTTGTGTCTTTGACCCTACGCCCACCGTGCTCGGGGACCACGTCTTCGTGGTCGCCCGGCGTCGACGGACGTTTGGTTTTGAGGACTGCTACCTCTGCCGGCTGAACGCCTGGAGCGGCGAGCTGGAGTTCCGCGTTCATCTGGGCGGAGCGTCTACTGGTGGTTTCGGATACCGACGACCCACCTTGTCCATTCCTGCGGTGGCCGGCGGAGCCATCATCGTCGCCACCAACCTGGGCACGGTAGCCGCGGTCAACGCCCAGAGCGGCGCGGTGATCTGGCTGACCCAATACTCCGGGGAGAACCGTGGATCCTGGGGGACCCGGGGCGCCCGCGTGACCGCACCGTGGCACTTCAACCCGGTGCTGGCGGACGGTGATCACGTGATCTGCTATCCGGTGGACAGCCCGTCCGTTCTGGTGCTCAACGCCGCCACCGGGGAGATCGTCTCGGAACATTCGGCTGAAGAAATAGCTAATCCTCTCTCCATCCTGGGCGTTCGCGACGGGGTGCTTTACGGCCTGGGTGAGACGGTGTTCGCCTACGATCTCGCCAAGCGGGACCTGCGCTGGACCAGCGCACTGCCCGAGGGGGAGCAGGCTTACGGACGCGCACTGCTCACCGACGATCGGCTGATGGTGCCCACCCGTTCCGGGCTGAGCAATTTCAGCCTGACCGGGGAGCTGGCCAGCCGCATTCCCTGGGAGTTGCCGGCGGACGCGGGTAACGTCGTCCCGCTGGAGGACCGCCTTATTGTAGTCGCCAACGATCGCGTGACCGCCTACGCCCGCAAGCACGAGGTCTGGGCCAAGCTTCGCGAGATGATGGTTGCCAGTCCGGAGGACCCCCTCCCAGCCCTGGAGTTGGCCGAGGTCGCCTTGCGTGGGGATGACACGGCGGAGTCACTTACCAGTCTGGAGGACGCTATCGCCCGCGCCGGCGGGTTGGCCACCATGGTGACCCCCGAGCTTCGCGGGCGCGTGTTCGACCACTGCCTTGCTCTGGCCGAACGGTTCACGACGCAGGATCCGCCGCAAGCGGAGGTAGCTGTCCGGATCCTCGGTTACGCTGCGCAGTGCGCCCCGCATTTGGACGCCGAGGTTGTCTACCGCATTCGCCTTGCGGAGTTGCACCAGGAGTTGGGTCGTCCCCAGGCTGCTGTCGAGCTCTATCAACAACTGATCGCGGACCGTTCTCTGCGCTGGGCGTCACCACTTCCAGCCGAACCCGGTCCGCAGACGCCCGGCGAAGTCGGTCGACGCCGGATCGAGCGGTTGATAGAGCTTTACGGTCCCGAGGTTTACGCCCCGTTTGAGAACCGGGCGCAGGAGTGGCTACGGGCCGGCGTGCGCGCCGGTGATCTAAGTTATCTGGAGCGCGTGACCCAGACGTTTCCAAACGCCCGGGCCGCCCCCCGCGCGCTGGTCGCAGCCGCGAAGGTCTTGCGTGGTCAGCAGCGTCCGCTCGAAGCGGTCCGGCGCCTCAGTTTGGCCTATCGTCGCTATGGGAAGCGCGTCGATACCCCGCGGATCATGCGGCTCATGGCCGACTGCTATGCAGACGCGGGTCAGGCGGAGTTAGCGTGGAACTGGCTGACCAAAGCAGCCCGGCGTTTTCCCGGCGCCCGCGTCGAGCAGGACGGTCGGTCGCTGCGCTTCGAGGAGTATCGCACCCGTCTGGGTGACGCGGTTCTGCACGTCGAGCCGGCTCGGCTGCGGATGAAGCTTCCTCTTCAACAGACGTTCACTTGTGAGTTTGCCGCCCCCGTCCACTTGCTGGAACCGCGCCATCCTTCTCGCCCGCGGACTCCCGGGGATGCCGCGTACTTCTACTCCGACGCGGGGCTCCACTGCCTCCAGGTCGCCGGTGGCGCCCACCGCTGGGCAACCCCAGCCTCGTGCAGAATGAAACCCGAGCTGCTCATGCTTACCTCGGATCGGGCGGTCTTTGCCACTCGGCACCAGGTTTTCGCTCTGCAGCCGGAGGATGGGAGGCGGGTGTGGGAATACGGGAAGTATCCCGCAGATCTAACCAGCGAGCTGACCGATCACGAGATGTTCTCCACCTTTCGGGTCCATGCTCTCGGACGCGACCGCTTGGTGTGCTTTCAGGATAGCGGGCTTACCGGGTGCGTGAGTTTGGACAGCGGAGAGCGGGTCTGGGAACTCAACGTGGACCCGCGTTGCCGCGGTGCGGCGGTGATGGCGGACACCTGGCTAGCCTACACCGCGAAGCAGGGGGGAAGGGACGTCTACGTTATCCTCGATGTAGCAACCGGCGAGGTTTTGAGCCAAATCGAACCACCGGACGACCGCAATACCGAGCGGCTGGAAGTCGTGTTCGACAACCTCCTGGTGGTCACCTCTCAGTCTTTACGCTTGTACGCCCCCTACACCGCTGAACTCATCTGGCAAGAGGACCGCGGGCGACACATTATTGCGGAGACTTTCTGCCTCGATCTCGAGGGGGTCTACTTCTCGGATGACGGCCGGAATCTGGTCAAGATCGACCTGGACACCGGAAGAACCACTTGGCGCTCGGATCGCTTGCCCTTTCGTTTCGCCGACGGCGTTTCTGCTTCTCTGGACCGCGACCAGATCATCGTGTCCACCGAGAAGGGGGTGGCCTCCATGGATACGTTTGACGGTCGGCTGCGCTGGGAGGCGACCCTTCCGCCCGACGCTCTCCTGGGTCGCCGCGAAGTGACGGACACCTGCGTTGTCGCCCTGGACACCCGGATCACGGCACCGGCGGGGTACAGCGCTTTCTTCCTGGACCATCGCCACGGCGAGGGGCGCATCGCCTCCCCCGGCGGCCTGCTCGAGTTGGGAAGCTTCGACGGGGCCAGGCAGGTGACCGTTCGAGATCAGGCCATCCTGCTGATGACCGAGCAGACTGTCCACGGATGGTATCACGCCCCCGCCACCCCCTGACCGCCTGCCCTTGCTGCACAATTACGCCTCGCGCGCCCGGCAAGACGCGACCGTGCCCGTAGCGGACCTGGGATCAGGTCGGCGGTACGACGGGTTTTCACGGTCGGTGTCCGGGGGTACAATCCTGGCGGGGAGAGGTTCGCGATGCGATCTGACCACGCCGTCGGTGGTGGACATTGACGGTCGGGTCCCATGCAGTGGGTGTGTCAGCCAACGGGTCAGGCGGGAGACCGAGCAGCCCAGTTGATGCCTCCAGGTGCCTTGGTCAACCCGGCCGTCAATGTCACCCACCTGGTGTTGCGGCGGGCGGTGCATCGCTGCGGAGGGGCGTCTGCCGGCGGTCGGGTCCCGTGGCCCCGATCCTCGTGCCTGTGGGTCTACGGCGCCGGGCAGGGTCTTGCCGCCGACCCGAGTCGGAGGCGAAGGGGTAGTCATGGCGTACACCGTTCTAGCTCGCAAGTATCGCAGCCGGACCTTCGATGAGATCATCGGGCAAGATGCGATTGCGACCACGTTGAAGAACGCGGTCACCGGTGGGCGCATTCACCACGGCTACCTGTTCACCGGGACGCGAGGCGTGGGCAAGACCTCCATGGCCCGGATTCTGGCCAAGGCGCTCAACTGCCTGGCCTGCGACGCTCCTACGGCGACTCCCTGCTGCGAGTGCGAAGCCTGTCGTTTGATCTCCCAAGGTGAAGACATCGACGTGGTCGAGATCGATGCGGCGAGCAACACCGGGGTGGAGAACATCCGCGAGCTGCGCAGCAACGCGTCTTTTCGTCCGGCGCGCTCTCGCCACAAGGTGTACATCATCGACGAAGTCCACATGCTCAGCATCAGCGCGTTCAACGCGCTGCTCAAAACGCTGGAAGAACCCCCCGATCACGTGAAGTTCATCCTCGCGACCACCGAAGCCCACAAGGTTCCCGCGACGATCAAGAGTCGCTGCCAGCGCTTCGACTTCCGGGCCATCGACACAGATACGATCGCGGCGCAGCTGCGGTGCTATCTCGATGCGGAGAAGATCGAGGCGGATGACGCCGTGCTCCGGCGGGTGGCCCGGCTGGCTGCCGGATCGATGCGCGATGCGCTCTCCCTGCTCGATCAGGTGTTGTCGCTGGGGGCGGAGCGACTCACGCTGCAGGTCGTGGAGGACGTGCTTCCTTCGCCACTGGACGACACCCTCCGCGAGGTGATCGAGCGGGTGGCGGATTCCGACGCTGCCGGGGCGCTGCGGGCGGTGGATCGCTGTCTGGCGCAGGGACGCACGGTCGAGCGATTCTGCGAGGCTCTGATCGAGTACCTGCGGACCATGATGTTGGTCCGCGTGTGCGGTGTGGATACCGAGCTGATCGATGTCACCGATGCCCAGCGGGCGTCGCTGGGCGAACAGGCTGATCGGTTCGACGCGGAGACCTTCGTCTACATGATCAGTCTGGTGGAGGAGATTCGTCAGGCGTCCCGTTGGAGCAGTGCGTCGCGTCCCCTGGTCGATGCTGCCGTGGTGCGCCTCGCTTCCGCCAAGAACTTCTCTTCGCTGGAATCGGTCATCGAGCGCTTGGAGGGCGGCGTTCCGACCCGCGGAGCAGCTAATCCCGGCGGTGCTCAGGACGCGTCGTCACCGCCGGTGCGCAAAACCGGAACCCAAACCCGGGCGGCGGCGGCGAAGCGGCGCCCGATAGGTTCCGACGCCGTTCCGAATCGGTCGACCGGCGCCAGCCCTCCTCGGCAGAGCGCACGGCGGTCGGGCAGTGAGGACACCCGCAAGGCGATGGCCAATCCGGCGGTGCGCAAGACCATGGAACTATTCGAGGGCAGCACCGTCGTGGATGTGCGCCGGGCTCGCTCGGCGCCGGAGGCGTCCGCGGGCGGTGCTGGGGCGGAGGGTGGGCTGACCTCAGACGACGGGTCGGCAGAGGAGAGTTGAGCTTACCCTGGGCCGACGTGCATCGTCGGGGGGGACGCTTATCGGGCGCGGTTGACTACGGGGCGAATGTTGCAGGGAGGTGTCGGTGATGTTGGGAGGGCTTGGCAACTTGGCGGGCATGTTGAAGAACGCCAAAGAGATGCAGTCGAAGATGGCTACCATACAGGAGCAGTTGGCTGCCCAGCGCCACACCGCTGATGCCGGGGCCGGCGCGGTGCACGCGACCGTCGATGGGCAGGGCTCGCTGGTAGACCTGCGGATCGATCCGACTGCTGCTGGTGACGTTGAGCTTCTCGAAGACCTGGTCAAGGCGGCGGTGGGCGCGGCGATCCGCAAGTCCCGCGAACAGATGAAGGCGGAGTTCGCCAGCCTGACGGGGGGGTTGAATCTTCCCGGGCTGACGGACATGCTTGGCGGAGGGCACTAGTGCTCCGACACGCGTCGTTTAATGGCGCGTCCTGAACCGAGCCGCGACCGTGAGGGAGCGGAGTTGCCGGAGAGAAGCGCTCCCGCGGGAGGACCGCTTCCTGACGGACGCTACTCGGTTAACTTGCAGGAACACGTGTGAGCCGGCGCTAGTAGGGATCGGAGGAGGCTTTGCCTGCGGCGCGGATCGAATCTTTGGAGCGTCTCCGCGAGGAGTTCCAGAAGCTGCCCGGGATCGGAG
>JAAEQG010000528.1 GCA_024231775.1 bacterium | reverse complement strand
CGCCGATCTTGACGCTGTCGGGGCTGTACTTGAAGCGCACCGTCCACGCCCCGGCCTCTTCCAGCAGCACGCCCCGGAATATGCCGTTTGCCCGGTAGATGGTGGTCTGCACCTCGGCGTCCTCGCCGCTCTCTTGCGGGCGGATGAACGCTTTCCAGCCGGGGGCGTAGGCGTCGGCCAGGATCAACCAGCCGCTCTCGTCCACCTGGGCGTTCACCTCGACCTCGTTGATAGTATAGCGCGTCACCTGTTGAGCGACAGCATCGCCGGGCTGCGGAGCGATAAAGTCGAGCGGAGACATTCCGGGATTGAGCACCACGTAGCTGCGCAGGTCGTGATTCTGCACCACGCTCGCCAGTTCGGCGGTCTCTAGCGCCGCCAGGAGGGGCAGCGTATAGGCCCGTGGCATCGCGGCCAGATTCTCATAGACCAGCACCGCGTCGTCCTGGTAGACCAACCGGTACTTGGGATTGGGTATCTCGAACTCGGTGACAACGTATTTGACGTTGAGCAGGTCGGTGAGCGGGCTGTCGAGGCTCGACCACTCACTGAAGGAGGCGATGCGGTTGTACTGGGTCTCGGTCTGTTCCTCGATCAGACCCATATAATCGGCGTACTGCCGGGTGAAGAGCGAGTCGTAGCCAGCAACGTACTGGAGATCGTAGAACATGCCTACGTTGGCGTTCATCGTCTTGGTGCTGCCGGGTGGGGTAAAGGTGGCATAGCGCCAGACGGAAGTGTCCTGCCGCAGGAACTCGACCACCGGCGGGACATAATCCAGCAACGTCGGGTCCACAGCCGGGCCGAAACCCGCGCCAAAGGCGACGAAATCCAGCACCAACAAGCCCAGGGCCAGG
>JAAEQG010000527.1 GCA_024231775.1 bacterium | reverse complement strand
TTTTCCGGTCATAGAGCTAGCGTCTCTCCGTAGGGCGTGCGTGCGCCGCCATGGGGGTGGTGCCGACGGCACGCCTCATGGAGAGCACCATGTTTCGGAGTCTCAACCCTACCGCCATCGCCCTGTGCGTCACCATCGGCTTGTTCCTGGTCGCTCAGCCAGCCTTGAGTGCCTCACTGTGCATAGGACCGCATTTCGATCCGGACGGCTGGGCGCCCCGGCCACAGATCGGGCTCTGGTTCGATCCGAACGGCTGGGCGCCCCGGCCTCAGATCGGATCGCATTTCGACCCGTACGGTTGGGCGCCCCGTCCGCAGATCGGACTGAATTTCGACCCGAACGGCTGGGCGCCTCGTCCGCAGATCGGACCGTGGGCCGATCCGTACGGCTGGGCGCCCCGGCTTCAGATCGGACCGCATTTCGACCCCGCCGGCTGATTGTAGAGCTCAACTTGGGGGCGGGGTTTCTCGCCCCCCTGCTTACACCAGCCCCTGGAAAGGCCCGACGGAATCGCGCCGGATCTGGCGAACCACTTCCCGCGCCCTGCGGAGGACTGCGAGTGAGACCGCCTCAGCGGCTACGGCCTCCCGCAAAAGCTTCAAGGCGTCCTCCACCTCCCCGGCAAGGCGCAACTCCTCAAGGACGGGAATCACAGCGTTGACCACCAGCTCTACCACCTCGCCGAAGCGTCCCTGTTGGTGGCAGAGGATCGCGAGCTCCAGCGCTGCCAGCGCCGCCGCTTCCCTATCGCCGGTCTC
>JAAEQG010000526.1 GCA_024231775.1 bacterium | reverse complement strand
CCTGGATGGCGATGCGGTCTGTCGCAGCGGTGGCGGGAAAACGCCAGATGGTGGCCCGTGTTCTTCACACAACGTCGCAGCAAACCCGAGTACCTCTACTGGCGGGCGGCGCTCCCGCTGTGGATGGTGGCACTGACCATGGCCGTGCCCACGGCCTTCCTCTGGTGGCGCGATCGACGATGGCCGCCAGGGCGCTGCCAGTTTTGTGGCTACGACCTCACTGCGAACACCAGCGGCGTCTGCCCAGAATGCGGATCAGCGATCAACGAATCTGACAGCGGGGAGCGGGCTGACGCGGACATGCTCGTTTAAGGACCGCGCGCGTCCCTCCATGGCTGTCTGGATCTGCGGCAATCCTCCGCACCGCTTACCCCACAAAGAAGAAAGGCCACCAGTTGGTGGCCTTTCAGGGATTATCGTGCTATGGCGTCCTTGCGGACCTGGAGCTTACTTCATAATAGGTGAATCGCGCTCCAGTCGGCAGACCGATCAGCCGGTCCCACCTACCCCAAGCGTTGGCCGATTCTAGTAGCGATCGCGACCGCCGCCGCCACCGCCTCCGCCGTAACCGCCGCCGCCGCCGCCATAACCGCCACCACCGCCTGAACGCGGTGCCCGCGGTTTAGCTTCATTAACGGTCAGCGTCCGCCCTCCGTGAGCCTGGCCGTTCAGCGCCGCAATAGCCGCCTCAGCCTCCGACTCGGAGTCCATCTCGACGAAGCCAAACCCCTTGCTGCGCCCGGTCATCCGGTCGCTGATTACCTCCGCGCTAAGCACGGTTCCATGTTCAGACAGCATCGCTTCCAGATCCGAGCTGCTGACATCGTAGCTGAGGTTCCCCACATACAGTTTCTTGCCCATCGCGTTCTCCTGTCGATGGCATGTCCGACCCACTGTTTTACTTTCAGGGCCGTGGATGAAAGAGACCGACGGTTCGGCCACGACGGTAGGAAGACGATCTCGGCAATATGATCCAGACTTTGGTATCCACAGCCAGACACGTGCCTCGTTCGACGAACCAACCACCGATGAGTATACGCCGAGGCCCACCCGGCGTAAACCCTCCCGTTCCGCCCCCACCAACCCACTCCCGGATCCATGACCGTTGGGCGGCCCACGGAGGAGCATAGCCACCCCTGCCCCCCGCTCAGGGTGGGGAACGTGAATAGGTAGACGCAGCTTGCCCGCACGCTGAAAGGCGGATCGGTCTAGTCTGTTAGGTCACCCCTCGTGGGCGGCGAACCCGCGTTTCTCGTCACCCACAAGGGGTGACGCTACATCTGGAGTCGCCGGAGGTGACTGTACCCGCAGTCCCGAGGCGCTGGAGCACGCAGATGACGTGGCGATTCCGCAGAGTCCGGCGTCCCCGCCGACCGCAGTCAAACACCGGTTGGAAACCGGTGCCACAGGGGTTTGGGGATAGCCTCTAGTGAACACGAATGGTGGACCGAGGAGCTTCGATGCGATCCGTATCACGCTCCCAATAGATCGTCGGGCCGACGATCGAACGATAGCGCCCCCGGCGCTGGTCGATCAGTTCCGCCGGCTGCGAACGCGTGCCCAGAATCTGTAGTAGATTCCGCTCCCGGTCGAAGGTCACCGTTCGGCAGTTCACCGACACCCCGGAGTCCTCAAAAAACACCCCGCCGGATGCGGTGAAGCTGGACACCCGGTTGCCGCTCATCGGTCCGACGCCGGCTCGCGAATTCGCCAGATCTCCCTCAGACTGCCGCAGAAAACCCACGTTCAACTGCTGGCAGAACACCCGGGCATCCCGCCCGTCAGACGCACCCAAACCGTCCTGGCCCGCTTCGCCAATCACGCCTTCAGCCAGCAACATCTTGGAACCGCTCCGGTAGACCAGCTCGACGTCCTTCTCGAACACGGCCAGCCGCGGCCCACTGTAGTAGGACATCGCCCCCTTCCACGAGAGGAAGGTCTGCGAGGGGAGATTCGCCCCCTCCGCCCCAAACGGCGACATCTTGGTCACTGCTCCACTCTCGCCCGCATCGGACAATCGGTAATCCTCGATCAGCAGAGTCCCCGCCTCATCGATGGTCATCGCCTGGGTCTTGGGACGAAGGTCTACCGCCAAGCGCGGTCCCGCCAAACGGGCTCGCGTTCGCACCCTGCCGGTCGATTCGTCATTCGTGGTGGTCAACGCCACCACGCCGCCCTCCGCGGAGAGGTACGCGAGCTGCTTCTTGATCGGTGGAGCTTCCAGCCGCAGTTGCGAGCCCGCCTTCGGACCCGAGCGGAACGGCTGCACTAGCCACCCATCCCACGGATCCGGCACCGGGGCCCGCACCTTCGACTCCTCCTGATCCTCGAAGTCCAGCACCATCTCTCTACAGTCAAACGTGCTGTTGCGCGAAACCGCGTGTACGCCGCCGGCGAACACCGCGGTATTCTCCCGCCCACGGAAGCTCATCGAGTCCACCCAGGTCACCGCGATCGGGACCGGCTGATCCGTGGCCCGACCGTCCAGGTCCTTGCGACTGGTGAAGGACAAGCGCCCGGCGCCGGGCACCTCCGCCCACTGGGCACGGGCATCGAACTGAATCTCCCGCCCCATGATCCCAAAGTCGCCAAACTCGACATTGGCGGGCAGACCCTCGCGCCCCTGCACCTTGCCCTGGTCAATCTGCCTCCCGTCGACGAACGTACAATCCAGCGCTCCGGCATCGATGTTCAGATTCTGCTCCGGATCCCGCGCCGTCACCGCGCCCGTCGCCTGCAGACTACGGATGCCCAGCACCAACTGCTTCCGGCGTTCATACTCGGCGCGCTTGGCCTGCCAGTCGACCTGGTCGACGCTAACTCCGCGCCGCACCGCCTCCACCTTGGCCTGCACCATATCGAAGGGCGGCTTCTCCACCTCGACCGTGTCGAGGACTACGGTCATCCGGTCCGACGCCCGGATCACCCGCGAGCGCTGGGAAGCAACCACGTCGCCCACCGCCTCCGCTCGCGTCGGGACCAGCTTGCCGTTCGCATCATGCCCGAGGTCCACGTCGATTTCACGGCAGGAGATGCGCTCCTCGCCCTGGATCATCCGCACCCGTCCCTCAGCCCGCAGGTGCTCGATGCTGTCCGTTAGCGCCCCAGCCTCCGCCGGTGGGCGGAAGTCGAGCTCGACCCGGTCCGCTGCGATCAGGTCACCCTCCTGGGACATGGCCACATCGCCCAACAACTCGGCAGATCGTACGTACTCCTGCCGGCGCACGATCGTCTCACCAGTCAGCGGATCGATCTTCTCCCGAACCTGGGTGCCCAGGCAGAGGTTCATCTCCTTCGCGAACCGAACCGAGACCTCTTTGGTGGGCGTCTTCGCATCCCAAGTCGCCCCGCGCGTGACCTCCCTGCTGCGCCGATCACTCAACACCCCCGGCCCCACCACGCTGGCGACCTGCTGCTCGGTGTCGAAGGTCAGCTCCCGACCGGTAAGCTCCCCGTTTTCGCCAATCTCCAGCACAAACGGGACCTTCGGCTTGCCGTGCAGGCGGACCAGTTCGGTCTCCCGCTGGTACTCCAGCTTCGCGCACCGGGCGCCGCCCTCCCGACCCACGACGCGAACCTCGCCGGTCGCGGTCAGATGGAGGCGGCGGCCAAACACATCCTTCGGCACCGGCGGCTGATCCCGCAGCAGATCGACCGTCAGGGGGCCTTTCCAGCTCAGCACCGCCCACGACTCCTCATCGTAGGCCTCCGACTCCGCGGTGGGCGACTCCCCCGGGGCTTTGCGGGCCAGCTCCCGATGGGTCTGCCCGAAGTCAAACAGAAACTCCAACCGGTCCGCACTGAGCAGACCGGTCTGCAGTTGCCCGGAGAACTGGTCCACCACCACGTCACGCTCAAACCGGGCGGTATAGGTCACAATCTCCCGCGGGCGATGGCGGCGCGGCGCTTCCGCCATCAGCACGGGTACCCCGTCGTCCTCCAGCGGGGGCGGGGGTTCCGCAGGCTCGATGATCTCAGCAACCTCCACGGGCTCCACGGGCACACCGCCGATCGCCTTCGACTCGGTTGCCCCGGAACCGCCTGCCCCGGGCAAAGCTACCGCAAACGCATCCCCCAGACCGCGCAAGGCGATCCGCTTGCCCTCGCCGATGGTGAGATACTCGATCCGACTGCCCGTCTCGTCGTAGCGCAGCAGCATCTGGCGGCCCTCGAAGCGTACCTCCGCCAACCACACGCTGATCGCCCCTGAAGTCTCCACCCGAGAGTATTCCAGGTCGAAGATCAGATCCTCCAGCTCGACCCGAATCTTGCGGGCGTCGGTCAGTTCATCGCGCTCTTCCGGGGGGAGTTCGGCACGCTGGGCATCATCCAGGCGATCCATCAGGATCACCACGTGTCCTTCCAGGCGTCCGCGGGCCAGGTCGTAGGCATCGCCGCGTTGTTGGCTCATCTCCACCAGACCGCGGTCGGCGGACACGTTCACCCGCTGGCCGGCGGGCGTGCGAAAACGAATCAACGGGCGTTCCAGGCGCAGCTCGCGCCCCGACTCGCCCACCGGTTCGAAACGGTCTACCTCCACCTCCAGGCGGGCTTGGACGCCCTCGGTACCATACAGATTCAGACGGGTGCGCGCGCCCGTGGGCATGGGGACTCCGCCGAGCTCCAGCCCCGCCGTTTCGCCGGCTGCCTGCGTAGTAGGCTCCGGCGCGCTGATCTGGCGGCGGGCTGAACCGGGATCCTCTCCCTTCCTCAAGGGCGCAGGATCTCGGGCGTACTGCACGTAGATCGCAAACACCACGCCAACCACCGCCAGCGTAGACACGATGAGCAGGAGCGTTCGCAGCAATCGGTGGGGTTGGCTATGAGCTGACATCCAGACTTCTCAGTTCCGAGTTCAAGGTTCAAAGTTCAGAGTTCGAGGTTCAAGACTCAAAGTCCCGAGTTCACCGCCCAAAGTCCCTGCTTTCTAAGCACCAACTCGACAACTTCCGCAACCGCCCCCCCACCGCCAGAGCGCCGGGTCACATACCGGGACCGCTGCTTCACCACCGGCCTCGCGTTGGCCACCGCCACCGGGCACGCACACCGCCCCATCGGGCCCAGGTCCGGAACGTCGTCGCCCACGTAGCAGACCGCCCCGTCGTTCACCCCCAGCGACTCCAGCGCGCTCTCGTACACGCTCAGCTTTTCCCCGCAACCCTGCCGCACGAACGAAATGCCCAACTCCTCAGCCCGGCGCTCCACCGCCCGCGAGCTGCGCCCGGAGATGATCGCGACCTCGTGTCCCGCCTCCTGCCACTGCTTGAGGGCGCAACCGTCGTGGACCGCGAAGACCTTGGGACCCGTACCATCCTCCGCGATAATCACGGCGCCGTCGGTCAGCACACCGTCCACGTCGAGTATCAGTAGCTTGAGCGCATTCCAGTTCATGGCGTACACTTCCGTCGAACGCCGCAGTATCCCGACCGCCCCACCCCCGGTCAAGCACGCCGCCCTTGCCAAAACGCCGGTACGGCCGTAATTTCTCGTACGCAAGGACGCAGCGCCGCACGCGCGTCGATCGATGGGAGCACAGGTGCCCAATCCCTTCAGGGGGCGAGGGGCAGGGAGCGGGGGACAGACGCCAGGGCGTCCATCCGCGACGCGTAAGCAGGTTCGTCACCCACCAGGGGTGACGCTGCAGATTGAACCGACAGCCCCTGAATCACTGGGCCACCCCGCCCTGAAGTGGTGCGTCGCCCCCGCAGGGGCGAAGGAAAGGCCTAGCGGGTAACGGAGCTCCAAACGTGCGTGTACTCTCGGGAATCCAGTCCAGCGGCAAGCTACATCTGGGCAACTACCTGGGCGCCCTCAAGCAGCACATCGAGCTGCATCGCGACCACGAGTGCTTCTACTTCATCGCCAACTACCACGCGCTCACCACGGTGCAGGACGCCGATCGCCAACGAGAGCTCACCCGCGACGTCGCCCTCGATTACCTCGCCCTCGGACTCGATCCCAACAAAGCCGCCCTCTTCCGCCAGACCGACGTCCCCGAAGTCTGCGAGTTGGCTTGGATTCTCTCCACTGTCACCGGAAGGGGTCTGCTGGAACGCGCCCACTCGTACAAGGACAAGATCGCCAAAGGCGTCGCCCCCAGCATGGGCCTGATGAGCTACCCCCTGCTCATGGCGGCCGACATCCTCATCTATGACAGTGATCTCGTTCCCGTAGGCAAGGACCAGGTCCAGCACATCGAGATGACCCAGGACATGGCTGGCTACTTCAACAACGCTTACGGCGTCGAGGTCCTCAAGCGTCCCGAAGCCCGGCTCAACCAGGCCTACACCGTCCCCGGAATCGATGGCCAGAAGATGTCCAAGACCTATGGAAACACCGTCGATCTCTTCGACACCCCCAAGAAGGCCCGCAAGCGGATCATGGCCATCAAGACCGACAGCACTCCGGTCGAGGATCCCAAGGACCCCGACGCGTGCAATGTGTTCGCCATCCTCAGGTTGATGGCCTCCCCGGAGGAGACCGAGGAGATGGCTGCTGCCTATCGCGGGGGCGGTCTGGGGTACGGTACGGTGAAGAAGCGGCTGGCGGAATTATACGAGGAACAGTTCGGCGCCGCCCGCGAACGTCGCGCCCAACTGGAGGCGGATTCCGATTACGTGGAGGATGCCCTGATCGACGGCGCCAAACGGGCCCGCGCCGTAGCCACCAAGGTAATGGCCCGCGTACGCGATGCCTGCGGTCTGGTCACGGTGCGGAGCTAGACGGTGTCTGACAACTACCGGATGGCCAAACGCCAAGGAGCCGCGGGCTTCAGCCCGCGCGGAGCAGCGAAACAAGCTCCGCCCAGTTGCCCAATCGGCGATCAGTGACTGATGTCCGTATGACCCAATAGTCCGCACGCGACGGAGCGATAGCCATGGTGGCTGAATACCGCGTCGAGCTCGAAGCCTACAACGGTCCGTTGGACCTGCTGCTCTACCTCCTCCGCCGCGAAGAGGTGGACATCTACGATATCCCCATCGCCCGCATAACCGCCCGCTATCTCGAATACGTCGAACTCCTTAGCCAGATCGACCCCGATGTGCTCAGTGAGTTCCTGGTAATGGCCGCCTCCTTGATGGAGATGAAGTCGCGGACCCTGCTCCCCCACGCCCCCGAAGCCGAAGACGACGAAGACTTCGCCGACCCGCGTATGGAATTGGTCCGCCAGTTGCTCGAATACAAGAAGTTCAAGGACGCCGCTCATGAGCTGGGAACGGCCGCGGAAACCGCCGCTCTCAAGTTCCCGCGCCACCCAGCGGTAGCCCCGACCGACCGCAGCGAAATCGACCTCGAGGATGTCCAGCTCTGGGACCTGGTCGACGCCTTTCGCAAGATCCTGGTCGAGACCGGCCAGCGCGCTGTCACGCACGACATTGTCGATGACGACACCCCCATCGCCCTGCACGCCGCCGACCTGGTCGACTCGCTCGAGCGCGCCGGAGGTATCCAACTGTTCGAGTCCATCTTCACCGGCCGCACCAAGGCCCAGCTCATCGGGCTGTTCCTCGCCCTGCTGGAACTGCTCCGCAGGAACCGCATCCGCGCCTCGCAGGAGACGGCGTTCGGAGCCATCTCCATCAAGCTCATCGATGCCACCCCCATCGAAGTGGACGAGGAACGCGATTACTCCTACTCCACACCGCCCGCCGAGGACGACGAAGAGGAGCCCGAGGCCACCAGCGAGACGGACGAAGAAACGGCGGATGTCACCGAGCCGATCGCGCCCGCAGCCGGCGCCGATGCGGATGAACCGTTGGCGGATGATGACGAACCGGAAGCCCGCGTCGAACTTGAAGACGTGAATGCTGACGCCGAGAGCATTACCGAACTGGACCAGCAGAACGCGGACTTGACTCCGCCCGACGACACCGAACAGCTCATCGAATCCGACGATCCGCCGAGCGACTCCGCACCCGTTCACGATCACGACGACAACGATACCTCGGCGTCTGTCGAGGACCACGCCATCACCGATGTCCCCGAAGACGATCCGCCGGCAGCAACCGAAGACCGTAACGACCAGGAGCCCCGCCCATGACCTACGCCCAGAAGCTCGATGCTCTCGGACTGACCCTGCCTCCGGTAGCCACCCCCGTGGGCAGCTACGTCCCCGCCTTGCGCAGCGGACGCCAGGTCTTCACCAGTGGACAGTTGCCCATGTGCGACGGCGCCCTGCTCCACCCCGGCAAGGTGCCAACCGATGTCACCCTGGAACAGACCCAGCAGGCCGCCCGCACCGCGGTCCTCAACGGGCTGGCTGCCATCGCCGGGGTGGCTGGGGGCATCGACGCGATCGAGCGGATCGTTCGCTTGGGCGTCTTCGTCAACTCCGCAGCCGGTTTCACCGATCAGCCGAAAGTCGCCAACGCCGCCAGTGACCTGTTGGCTGACATCTTCGGCGACAACGGTCGACACGCCCGCGCCGCCGTCGGCGTGGCTGAACTCCCCTTGAACGCCTCCGTCGAGTTGGAGCTCCTCGCCGAACTCCGCGAGTAGAGCAGCTTCAGTCCAAGCGTAGCGTCCGGCGTCTCACCGGGCGTCTTCCATTCTCGGCCTGCGAGGACGCAGGCCCCTACATTTGGATTGAGAATGCTCTGGCCTTTGCCCCAACTACGCAGGCGAAGCCCGGCTTCGGGTATGGCTGGATGGATAAGAAGCGGGCCGAAGGTGGGTGCCTTCGGCCCGCGTCGTGGGAAAGCTCATGTGCTTACAGACAAGTTGTGCAGCATCGTGTCGTGCTATCCGAGCAGCGACAGGATTTGGGCGGCCTGCTGATTGGCCAAGCCCAGGAGAGAGATACCCGAGTTGAGCAGCACGCTCTGGCGGTTGAGTTCCGAGGTGGCCACCGCGTAGTCGGTGTCCGCGATCACGCTCTTGGCGTCGGTCAGTGACGTTTTGGCCGAGTTGAGGCTGTTGATCGACGTCTGCACCTGGAACTTCTGGAACCCACCGATGCGTCCGCGTGCGGTAGCCACGTCGGAGATGGCCTTGCGGACCACCTTCAGGCTGTTGCCGCTGTTCTGGGCCAAGTCCAACGATCCACCGGAGCTGAGGTCGCTGAGGTGGCCGCCGCTGTCTCCACCGCCCAGGGCGTAGGCAGCCGTCGTGTCGATCCCGATGGTCTGGCGGGTGGTGTTGTCGACCCCGAGTTGGAAGGTCAATCCGCCAGAGGCTTTGAGTGTGAAGTTCGATGTATCCGTGGCGGCATCCAACGAGGTGCCCAGACTGAAAGAGAGACTATACCCGTTGGCGCTGTAGAAGATGTCCGTACCGTCGCCGGTGATATCGCTACCGTTAACGGTGACCACCGCATCGACTCCCTCCGTCCGGCTGATGTTGTTCAGTTGAGTGCCAGCGGCCGCAGCTGTGATCCCACCTCCGGAAAGCACCGTTGCCGACACGTATTCGTCACTGCCCTGGCCGCTGGTGGCGAGGTTGACGTCGTCGCCGTCAACGGTCGCAACCACGCCGGTGAGCGCAGTGGCCGTGTTGATCGCGGCGGCCACGGCGGTCTCGTTCGAGCCCGTCCCGATGGTCACGGTGGCGGTGCCCAAGGTGCCGGTGACGGCCACGGTGGTCTGAGAGGAGAGGGTCTGACCGGCGGCGATGGTGAAGGTTCCCTGGGCAGAGGTTGCGGCGGTCTTGACTGTAGCGGTAACGGTGAGATCGGAGGTGCTCTGGTTTCGCGAGTAGACCTTCAGGTCATTGAAGGTGTTGGCGCCGACGCCAGTGGTCTGGATGCCCTGGGCACCGTTGAGCAGCTGTTTCCCGTTGAAGCTGGTCGCGTTGGCGATTCGACTTATCGTAGAGATGGCCGAGTCGATCTGCGACTGATTGGCGGCCTTCTCCGCGGCGGATAGCCCACCGTCACTGGCTGAAGCCGCCACCAGCGACTCGATGTCCGATAGCAGTGAGCTAACCTCAGTAAGGGCTCCATCCGCCACGGCGAGCATCGAGTCGGCACGCTGGTTGTTGTCCAGGGCCGCGTTGACCGCCGTGATCTCCGCGCCCAACGATTCCATGGCGATCAAGCCGGCGGGGTTATCACTCCCCTTGTTGATCTTGTAACCGGTGCTGAGCTGCTGCAGCGTGTTGGACTGGTTGGCGGAGGTGCGGTTGATGATGTTCAGCAGAGACAATGTGTTTGTGTTTGTGACTGTCAAACCCATAAGCTTTTCCCTTTCGTGTTGGAGGCGAGAGTTTCGAGAGACTGCACAGCCTGAACCTAAAATATAAGCAGGCGGCGATGCAAACCGCGGAGTGCTTTTCTGAGGACGGTACGTCGCGTAGCAGTAGGTGCCGCTTTTATGAGGCGACGGCAGAGGAGCCCAAGGTCCGTTTTCACGGCGCACCCATCCTGCGTCCAAGTGCCGCAGTTCTGACACCAGGGCGTTCATGTCCGCCGCCCTGACGCGCGCACCGATAACTCCGATCGCTTACGTTGCGTTGGGAATGAGCCCGGGCCTGATGGCCGATAGACCCTCCACGGGCGCGAGTTGAGTCTGGGGTGAGTGAAGGCGGATGAAGACCGGGCGCAATCAACCATGTCCCTGCGGCAGCGGACGAAAGCACAAGCACTGCTGCGCCGGTAGTCCACTCGAGATGATGACACCCCAAACCGCACCGGCGGGTCCCGTTTCCTCGGAGGCGGGATTGTCAGGTCCGCAGCGACGGTGTGACGGCTGCACAGCTTGCTGCGGTCCGGCGCTGACGCTGAATGAGCCAGGGCTGGTCGCTCCTCAGGGAGAGCCATGCCCCAATCTGGGTGGATGCGGTTGTGCGATCTACGGTGAGTCCATGCCCGCCACCTGCACAGGCTACGTGTGTAACTACCTCCGGGAACCAGCCAGGCTGACTCGGGCCGAACGACCGGATCAGGTCGGGGCGATTGTGCGGTTGGCTCCGGATCGTTCCACGTACGTCAACGAATGTGCTCCCGGTGGGTTGGAGCGGGTACTCCAGAACCGGTTCTGGGGCGGCGCGATCCGTCAGAATCTGATGGCGGGTAACCCTATTCTCCTGTCGTGGCTGGACGATCCGTTGAACCGCGAAATCGTCAAGCTGCGCCGGCGGGATGGACGGTTCGGTTGCGAGCTGACGTCCTGCACTGCGGACGGCAGCCCGATCCTGGAGCGGCGCCAACCGGAGCATGACCGGCAGATTCACTTCACGCGGGTGATCCCCGGGCAGGACTTCGCCTTCGATCCCGAGGTGCTCTCAGCCGAGCTGGGGACCAGAGACCAGGCGGTGATCGAGGCCTCGCGGAGCGCCTCGACCGCCACGGACCTTCACTTCCTGTTCACCCGCCGCCAAGCGGGGATGATCGAAGCCTTGCGGGTGCTCATCGACCGGGGGCCGACCCTCGGGGCGTTCACCGGCGTTGCCCGGATGGCGATTCCCGCCGGGGGTTGAAGCGTTGGGTGCCGCCCATTCCGCAGGCTGAGCATGTCGCCAAACCAAGCATGGCCACGCTCCGCGATGGCCATGGCACCCGGCGTCTTGTCTCCCACCGCTGAAGCGATGGGGCACCCGCCCCGGCGAGGGGACACCCGCGACCAAGGACATTCGCGTCCCGGGAGAGGACGTGGTGCGCCCGCGGTTTGGCGCCCGGTAGCGCCTGGGCTATCATCCGCGCGAGCTTGCAGAGGGAGCCCGTGCGATGAGTAGAGCGATCGAGTGGCCGAGGATGGTCAGGCCCGGCGGGATCGTGCTGGGGGTGGCGGTCGTGTTGCTGACCGGTGCTTGCGCCCGCGAGGCTGCGCCGACGGGTGACGCTCTGCCGGTCGAGGCTGATCCGTCGCCGATCGACTTTCCCCGCGAGGTCCAGGCGGACGCACCCGAGGTGAACCGCTTCGTGCGCGAGGTGGTGGAGACCTGCGCCGGCGGTGACTACGAGAGTTTCCGCCTGTTGTGGTCCGTACACGAGAACCCGTTTCCGCGGGCGGAGTTCGAGCGCGGGTGGAAGGCGCTGCGGAAGGTCCGGGTCTTGGCCTTGGACAAGTACAAGACTCCTGAGGGAGAGTATCTGTACTCGATTCACGCCCGGGTCGAGCTTGACCAGGAGCTGCCCGATCCGGTGCGCGAGGTCGTGTTACTCGTTGTGCAGGAAAACGGTCAGTGGCGGCTGAAGACCGCCCCCAGTTATCATCAGCAGCGGGTGCTGGGGGCCGGCGACGAGGAGGCTGCGGGGCAGACGGAAGGCCGCATCGCGCCGACCACTCTCCCGGCGTCTCCGTGAACCGAGCCGCGGCGCCACCGCATAGTAACGTGGTGGGGCGGCCACATGGCCACATGACAGCATGGTGTAAGACTCGCCCGGCCGGGCAGCCTTCGCCGAATCCGGCTACACTCTTCACCGGGTCCATGACAGTTCAGGCGGGCTGATGCGGGCCACATCACGTCCATGTCGCCAACGCATCGAGAAGCCCCAACGGGGCTAGCCCCAACGGGGCGTCATAGATCAGCCCAGGGCAACGCCCTGGGGCCTCGTGACCGAAACAAGCGCGAGCCCTGAAAGGGCGGCATAGCCTTATTTCGCCCTTTCAGGGCGAAGAGGATCGTCCAGACGCGGTGATGATCGCACAGAGACAACCGCTCGGCGACAGGACGCTCAAGAGCCCGCCCACACTGTCACGCACCCCTCTTCTCGTCCCCGAGTAATCCCCGGATGACTTTTTGGCGCTGAGCAAGTACGATTCGCCCGCGCGGTCAGAACACAACCAGGTAGCTATTCCGTATGGCCCCACCGTCCATGGACCCAAAGAGAATCGTCGCCGATGACGCCTCCAAGGCGCCCGCCGGAAGTGTCCGTTCGGCCCAGTTCCGGCGGATGGTGAGCTACGTGGGTCCGCACCGCCGCTACCTCGCGGTGGGCATCCTCGGTGCGGTCATCGCCGCGGCGTTGAACGCGATCAGCATCGGCAGTGTGGTTCCGGTGCTGAATATCCTGGTGCAGGAGCACGGCCTGCACGGCTGGATCGACCGCTCGCTCGCCGAAGCCCGGACCGGGATTCGTAATCTGGATCTGGTCATCGTGATTCGCCCGGAGGAAGGTCCGCCCGACGCATGGTTTCGTCGGGTGGCGGAGTCCCCCCCGGGGTCGACGCTGAGCCTGCAACTTCGCACCCCCGCCGACGAAGGCGGGGAAGAGGTGGTTCGCCAGGTCACCCTGGAGGATGCTCCCTGGTGGGGTGGGGCGGCTCGAGCGGTGGTGTCGCTGGTACCGCGCGACGCCGGCTTGGTGAACACTCTGATCTATGTGATGGGGTTCCTGGTGGTGACGGTGGTGCTGTGCAACGTCGCCAAGTTCGTAGCCCACTACTACGTTGCGGTCGGGGTGTATCGCGGGTTGATGGACCTTCGCCGGGAACTGTACGCCCGGGTGCTCATGTTGCCCATGTCGTTCTTCACCCAGGGCACGGCGGACATCGTCAGCCGCTTTGTGCAGGATGCCCAGGAGATCCAGCGCGGACTGCTGGTGCTGTTCGGCAAGTTCGTGCAGGAACCGCTCCGCGCCGCGGGGATTCTGGTGCTGGCGTTGTGGCTGGATTGGCGGATCACCCTGACGGTGTTGCTCGTTGGACCGTGGGCTTTGCTCATCTTCTGGAAGGTGGGCGACAGCATCCGCAAAGCCAACCGGCGTCTGCTCCGGGTGTACGGAACGATGATCGATGCGTTGACCACCACGCTGCAAGCCATTCGAGTGGTCAAGGCGTACACCACCGAGACGACGGAACGCCGCCGACTCTGGCGGATTGACGAACAGGCCTTTCGCTCGCAACTGCGGATCACCGCGCTGCACGCCTTTCTGCGTCCCATGTTGGAGGTGCTGGCCGTGGTGGTCGTTTCGGTTGCCACCGTCTGGCTGGGCAAGCAGGTTATTCAGCACGAGATTCGCCCCGCGGATTTCGGGGCGCTGGTGCTCGTGCTGGCGATGCTCTTCGATCCGCTGCGCAAGCTGGCCGACGTCTACAGCCGTATCTCCCGGGCGGCGGCGGGAGCGGAGCGGATCTTCTCGGTGATGGACCTGCCGCCCGAGACGCAATTGCTGGAGGGGGCTGTGCAGTTGCCGGAGTTGGCCGAGCAGATCGAGTTCGACAATGTCACCTTTGCGTATCCCGGCGCCGGGCAGCGCTCGCTCTGCGGAGTCAACCTTACCGTGCGCCGGGGTGAGACCCTGGCGGTGGTGGGGCCTAACGGGTCGGGCAAGACCACGCTGATGAATCTCCTACCGCGCTTCTTCGATCCCGAGGAGGGAAGCGTGCGCTTCGATGGGGTGGACATCCGCACAGCGGCGCTCAAGAGCCTGCGCAAGCAGATCAGCCTGGTGACCCAGGACGCGGTGATCTTCGAGGCGACCCTGGCGGAGAACATCGCTTACGGCGCGGCGGACGCCACTCCGGAACGGATCGAAGCTGCCGCCCGCCGGGCCTTCGCCGACGAGTTCATCACCGAGAAGGACCAGGGGTACGATACCATGGCCGGGGAGCGGGGGGCGATGCTCTCGGGAGGCCAGAAGCAGCGCATCACCATCGCTCGGGCGGTCCTCCGTGATGCCCCGATCTTCATCTTCGACGAAGCCACCAGCCAGATCGACTCCGAATCGGAGCACAAGATCCAGCAGACTCTGAAAGACTTTGCCAGAGGCCGCACCACGTTCATCGTCGCCCACCGCCTCAGCACCATCCGCTTCGCGGACCGCATCGCGGTGATGGACCGGGGAACCATAATCGACACGGGCACCCACGAAGAGCTACTAGCCCGCTGCCCGCTTTATGGAACGCTGTGCAAGACGCAACTGGTGGAGTAGCCGCCCCGCCCCAGTACCCCTCGTCCTCATTGGGGCAGACCTCTTGCCAGACGGCAGCACTCAACAACCCAAGCGTGCAGCCCAGGCAACAGCCGGAATCATCCTGTGCGGTTTACGGAACGGAGGAGTCGTGTTGCGTGGGTTGGTCATCTCCACCGTCAGCCACTTCCGTGGCGTCGGCAAACCACGCCCGGACGGTTCGCTCGAGGTCCGGCTTCAGACGGGTGAGGCTATTCTGCACCGGGAGTTCCTCCGCTCTGCACCGCGCCACGATGGTGCGCGCGGTGACGCCCAGCTCTCTCGCGAGCTCCTTGACCTTGATGCCCTTCTTAGCCATCGCACCAGTCTACGCTTCTCGCCAGCCGGATCAATGGCCCAACGCAAAACCCAACGCTCGACGACCGCCGAACGGCGCGATAAGTTACCCTCGACCGCCCGGAACGTGGATGGGTATCCGTAGCCCTTCCGGCGGATGCCACTGGCAGGCCGTCGTCCGGTGTGCCCATGTGCGGATGGTGGATTGCACCGGGCACCCCGCCGGATCCGAGCCCGGAGGCGAGCTGTGCATGCATGCCCCAACGACGCTTCCCACCAGCCCAATCCAGCGCCGGGGAACCGGGTGAACGCCCGCACTCAAACCGCAGGCACCAGAGCAGCCCTGACCGGAATCTTCGTTAATGCCCTATTGGCGGTCGTCAAGCTAACTGCGGGAGTGCTGGGCCATTCGCAAGCCCTCATCGCCGACGCCGTGGAATCGCTCGCGGACATCGCCGGATCGACCATCGTGTGGGGCGGGCTGACCGTCGCCGCCAAGCCGCCGGACAAAAACCACCCCTACGGACACGGTAAAGCAGAATCTCTGGCTACCCTGGCGGTCGCGTTTATGCTCTGGGGAGCAGCCATCGGAATCGCGATTCAGTCCGTGCGCGAGATTCTCACTCCGGATCGTGCTCCGGCGGCGTTCACCCTTCCGGTCCTCCTCGTCGTCATCGTGGTCAAGGAGACCCTCTACCGCCGGGTGCAACGCGTCGGCCGGGAACTGGGCAGCACCGCTGTGCAATCGGATGCCTGGCATCATCGCAGCGACGCCCTCACCTCGCTGGCCGCCGCGATCGGGATCTCCATCGCCTTGATCGGCGGCGAAGCGTACGCCGTGGCGGACGACTGGGCGGCGCTGGTCGCCTGCCTGATTATCGCAACCAACGGATCACGCTTCCTTAAGAAAGCTGCGGACGAGTTAATGGACGTAAGTCCAGGTGACGCGTTCTTCGCCGCAGCCCGTGAAACAGCCCAAGCCGTGGAAGGCGTCCGCGGCGTGGAGAAACTCTTCGCCCGCAAGATGGGCAGCCGCTTTCTGGTGGACATGCACCTCGAGGTGGACCCCTCCATCACCGTGGAACAGGGCCACCATATCGGACACCAGGTCAAATCCGCCCTGCTCGACAAGCACGAGCGTATCAGTGACGTATTGGTCCACCTCGAACCACACGGAATCGCCTGGGACGTGTAGCCAAAGTCGCCTTGTAGACTACCTGCCGCCGCCCGCCCCGGTGCAACTCTTCCACGTTCCCACTTTTCGACGTTTCGACGCTTCTGCTTATCGGCACATGCCCCAAGCTGGGTAATCGCTCAGCCGTAGTTCCCCACGTCCGGGCAACTGTACCCACCCACCCGCAGTCTTCGCCTCCCCAGAAGCTGGCACGGAGCTTGCTAACCATGACCAACGAGATCGAACCGGATGAGTGGATCGGTCAATCGCCTGGGAGGGAAAGAAGATGCAGATGCAGACGAACGCCGCCGCCAGAACCGATGAGCTGGAAACTGTCCAGGGATGGCTGGATGAAGCCCGCCAGACCGGACAGGGCGACACCTACGCCGGTAAACGCCGCTACCCGCGCTATACCTGGACGGTCCCGGTCGTCATTGAGGTGCTGGACGGCGAACTGGCGGGCGAGAGTGACTACGCCTCCAGTCGCGACATCAGTGAAGGTGGTCTGGGCATCCGCTTGCGTCGTCGCATTCCCGACCGCTCCATGGTCCGCGTGACCACTGACGAGTACGGACCGGGCATCCACGCCCGCGTAATGCACTGCACCGAGACCCTCGGCGGGTTCATCCTCGGACTCGAGTTCGCCCCCGCTCCCCAGTGCGATGCCGTGATGCGCCAGTCCGCCTGATCCGGCGAGCAAGGCATCATGACCAGGATACCCAACGGGAGAAGACTCCGGAACGCATCCGATAACTCATGTGGGACCGGCTTTCCAGCCGGTGTTCGACCAGTTCTGGGATAGGCTCTGGCGCACCAGTGCTAACCGCGGCGCGGCATGTCGCCGTTGTCGAGTCGGGCGAAGTACTTCTTGGCTGCACGCAACACTACCGGAGATAGAAGCAGCACTGCCGGTAGATTGCACAACACCATAAGCCCCGTCGTGGCGTCAGAGAAATCGACCGCCGTCGCGAACTTCTCGATCACCATACCGAGGAACACGAAGACGACGAAGACGAACTTGTATGGCAGAATAGCCCGCGGCCCCAACAGGTACTCAGCCCCCTTCTCCCCGTAGTAACTCCAACTGATCATCGTACTGAAGGCAAACAGGCAGACGCCGAGCGTAACGATGTACTTGCCGAAACCGCGCACCGTGGTATCGAAGGCGAACGCGGTCATGTGCGCCCCGGTGATGTCCACGTGCACCGGTTGGCCCGGTTCCAGCCTGGCGATATTACCGCGTACCTCCTCCGAGAACTCGGCGGTGTCTTTGTCCCGCAACGAGCCGAGGTCGAGCGTCAGCGTGCGCATCGCCGACCAGCTATCTCCCGCATCCGCCTCGACGGAACTGATCTCCGCGATCACCGTCGTGGGCTCCCGGCCAACGGTGCGCTCCACATAGACAGCCAGCTCCCGATCGTCGCCCGGCTGGGCCATGTCGTAGTAGAGCGGGCTGAGGTTCTCCGGCACATCCGCGTTGCAGGAAACCAGCACGTGATCGCCATCAATCGAAACCACCTCGCCCACCGCAGCCCGGTTCCACACCCCGGTCATCAGCAGGACCAGAGCGCTCAGCGTGCAGATGATGATCGTGTCGATGAACGGCCCGATGCCCGCAACTATCCCCTCCCGGACCGGCTCTTCGGTCTTGGCTGCCGCATGGGCCATGGCTGCCGACCCCTCGCCCGCTTCGTTGGAGAAGCACGCCCGGCGCATACCCTGCTTGAACGCGATCCACACCGTCACCCCGATGCACGCCCCACTCCCAGCCACCGGGGTAAACGCCGAGTGAACAATCAGCGCCAGGCAACGCGGAATCTCGTCGGCGTGCACCAGGACCACGTAGAGCGCCCCCGCCACGTAGATCACACACATGAACGGAACCAGCTTGGACGCTACATTACCGATCCGCTTAATGCCCCCAATGATCACCAGCCCGACCAGGATGGACACCACCAGCCCGGACGCCACCTCCGGTACCTGGAAGTTCTGCTTCAACTGGTTGGCGACGTTCCAGCCCTGGAACATGTTGCCGCCGCCGAAGGAGTTCAGCATCGCGGCGATGGCAAAGAAGACCGCCAGCATCTTGAACAGCACCCACAGCACGCTGCCCCGCGCCCGCATGGGGTCGACCAGTGCCTTTTGGATGTACCACATCGGCCCACCACGAACCTCGCCGCCGGAACCCTCCGCCGCCCCGGGCTCGGACACGTCGCGGTACATCACCGCCAAAGTGCACTCCATGAACTTCAACGCCATACCGAAGAAGCCCACCACCCACATCCAGAAGATTGCCCCAGGTCCCCCCAGCGACACCGCCACCGCCACCCCGGCGATGTTGCCCAGCCCGATCGTAGCCGACAGGGCGGCGCACAGCGCCTGAAAGTGGTTAATGTGTCCCGTATCTCCGGGCTGGTCGTACTGTCCGCGAATGCAGGAGTATCCGTGCGTCAGGATGCGCCACTGGGCGAACTTCGACGCCACCGAAAAGGCGAGCCCACACCCCAGCAGCAGCAGGAACAAGGGCACGGACCATACGAAGTCCCCGAACGCAGCACAGAACTGATCGATGTCTTGTGTTGTGATAGCAAGCATGGTGGGAAACCATAACGGGCATCAGGCTGATCGGCAACCGTTGCCCACGGGGGGTCGCTTCGGGTAAGATCCGCTACGATTCCGGATGAACCCGGCGGCGTCGTTGCGGTCATGACGACACCGCCAGACTCCTACTCTTCGCGGATGGTGCTCATGGCGGAAACACCTGCGCTCGATCGTCCCCCACGGGAGAACTGGGGCTCCAGGGTCGGGGTGATCCTGGCGGTCTCCGGTTCCGCGGTCGGACTGGGAAACTTCCTGCGTTTCCCCGGCCAAGCGGCGGCCAACGGCGGTGGGGCCTTCATGATCCCCTACTTCATCTCCCTACTCATCCTGGGAATACCCATCTGCTGGGCGGAGTGGACCCTCGGGCGCCAGGGCGGGCGACTCGGCTTCAACAGCGCACCCGGCGTCATCTTCGCCCTGACCAAGAACCCGGTGCTCCGCCTCTTCGGCGGGCTGGCCATCCTCATCCCCGTAGTCATCTACATGTACTACGTCTACATCGAGGCTTGGTGTCTGGGTTACGCCTATGACTACCTGGTCGGCAACATGCGTGGACTCGGGTTGCAGATCGATGCCTACCGCCAGCATTTCTCCACCTTCGTGGGGGCGGAGAGTGAGGGGCTGACCGGAGAGGACGGCGGTCCCAACCGCGTGGTCTATTTCCTCGTCATTGTATTCGTAATCAACTTCGTCCTGATCTACCGGGGGGTCACCCGCGGCATCGAGAAGTTCTGCAAGTACGCCATGCCCGTGTTGATCGTCGCCGCCGTAGTCGTGCTGGTCCGCGTGCTGACCCTTCCCGCCCAGCCGGTCCCCGAGCCGTGGCAGTATGCGTTGGCTGACGCACTCCCCGCCGAACGCTGGACCGCACTCATGACCGAGCTGGAGGAACTCGATGCCGAGGTCGTGTCCCTCGAGAGTCTGCCCGAGGAGGAGCGTGAGGACGGCGCCCTGGAGGATGCCAAGACCGCCCTCGGCGCTACGGTCGCCACCGCGGTGAACGATTACTTCAGAGGCTTCGTACGCAAGGACCCCGGCTATTCCAACGTACCGGTCACCGCTCCCCACGGATACCTGTTGAGCTACGCCGGCATCCACCACGCCCTTGGACAGTTGGAGGACTCCACCGCCGCAGCCGCCCATCGTGAGTGGGTGCGCCAAGCCCGCGCCACCCTGACCAACGAACAGAAGTGGGATCTGCTGCACTACGAAGCCCGCGAGGTGGAGCTGTTGGGCGTCGCCGACGACCCGGACGCGAAACTGATCGACCAAGAGAGGTCCGTACGCGAGCTGGCCGGAAAGCGCACCGAGCGCCGGGCGTTGCTCGACAAGATCGGCCTGCCGCCGGGTATCGGCAATGCCCCGGACGAGGAGACCTTCCTGCGCGGAGCGTCCGCCGAAGTCGCCGAGCTTGACCGTACGGTCACCAACGGCCTGGGCTTCATGTGGAACCCCTTCACCACCAAGGGCGGGCGGAGTCTCTGGGCGGCGCTGTCTGATCCGCAGGTGTGGCTGGCTGCATCCAGTCAGATCTTCTTCAGTCTCTCGGTCGGGTTTGGCATCATTATGACTTACTCGACCTATCTGCGGCGCAACGACGACGTCGCCCTCAACGGTCTCACCGCAGCCTCGACCAATGAGTTCTGCGAAGTGTGTCTGGGCGGGTTGATTACCATTCCCGCAGCGTTCATCTTCCTCGGTTTGGGGTCAGTGCAGGGGGCGGGCACGTTTGACCTGGGGTTCTATACAAGCCCGGCGGTCTTCGCCCACATGCCCGCCGGACAGTTCTTCGGATTCGTCTGGTTCTTCATGCTGCTGCTGGCGGCGATCACCAGTTCGCTGTCGATGCTTCAGCCGGCCATTGCATTCCTGGAGGAAGGCTTCGGACTGAAGCGCCGCAGTTCGGTGGCTCTGCTGGGACTGCTGACCGCCAACGGGACCTTGATCATCGTCTACTTCAGCGAGGGCCTGACCGGACTGGCCACTATGGACTTCTGGATCGGCAACCTCTGCATCTTCATCATGGCCACCGTACTGGTAATCATGTTCGCCTGGGTGATCGGAGCGGAGAAGGGGTTCGAGCTGGCCCGCGAAGGGGCGGAGCTGCGCATTCCCGGGTTCTTCGTCTACATCATCAAATACGTATCGCCGGTGTACTTGATCGTGATCTTCGTCCTATGGCTCTACCATAACGCCGGCGCATACGCCCGCAGTGTGGTCACCAACAACGCCGCGACCTTCACCGTCGTCTTCATCCTTCTGGTGATGATCTTCTTCGGCGTATTGGTGCGTCTGGCCAACGCCCGCTGGACTGCCCAAGGACGCGAAGTGCAGGAGATTGTCCCATGACCACCGAGGGCTGGGTACTAATGCTGGTGTCGATGGGATTCGTCATCGGCTTATTCTTGTTCTGCTTCTACCGCGTGCTCACCACGCCCAAGAGCGAAGAGCACATGCACGGCACGCTCGACATCGACACCGGCGACACCAACGAGCCCTGAACCGGCGCCCCCCTCGCGGAAGGAGCCGCGGACTTCAGTCCGCGCAGCCGCTCGAACGCGAGCACCAGGATGATCGGGAATCGGGCAATCGGCACGGTTGAACCGGATCTGGTGCGAGAACTGGTATCACTCGTGGCGGAGGGCGTCGATGGGGTGCAGGATGGCGGCTTTGAAGGCGGGGATGATGCCGAAGATGATGCCCACCGCAGCGGAGAAGCCCAAAGCTAAAGCCACCGCCCACAAGGGGACGGCTACTTCCACCATCTGCGGGTGCAACGACGCGACATGTCCCAGAGAGTAACCGAGCACGATCCCGATCGCGCCGCCCACGCTGGCAAGGACGACCGCTTCGGTCAGGAACTGGAGCATTATGTCGCGGCGACGGGCACCGACGCTCTTGCGCAGCCCGATCTCGCGGGTGCGTTCGGTCACAGAAACGAGCATGACGTTCATGATCCCGATTCCGCCGACCAGAAGCGAGATGCCCACGATACCGCCCAAGGCACTGGTGGCGTAGGTCTTCACGTTATTCATAAAGGTGAGGAACTGATCCTGGGTCTCGACCATGAAGTCGTTGGGTTGGCCGGGTTTGAGCCCGTGACGGCTGCGCAGAATGCGGGTGATCTCCGCAACTGCTTCGGGGACCTCTTCCTCGCTGACTGCTTCGGTCAGGATGATGACGAAGTCCTTGGTGAACGGGTACATCTTCAGACCGGCGGTGTAAGGAATGAGCACGAGTTCGTCTTGGCTTTCCCCGGCGAAGCTGCCCTTCTCTTCAATGAGCCCGATGACCAGGAAGCGCTGGCCATCGATCAAGACATACTCGCCGACCACCGATTCATCACAGCGCAGCTTGTCGAGCAGATCACGTCCGAGGCAGCAGACTTGGGTGGTGTTGTCGATGTCCGTGGGGCCGATGAAGCGCCCTCGGTCCACGTAGAAGTTGTGGATGGCTTGAAAGTCCGCCCCCACGCCGCGTAGGCGAATCTCCGTAGCCAGTTCGCGTCCATACTCGACCGTGCAGCGGGAGAAGACCATCGGGGTGATCCGGCCTATCTTGGAGGACTGGTCGGCGACCGCATCGAGATCGCCCATCGTCAGCACCGCCCGTCCCATCCCGAGCAACTCCGCTCCCGGCGGGCGCTGGGGATAGACCCACATCGAGTTGGTCCCGATCCCTTTGAGGAAATCGGTGACGTAGTTGCCGAATCCCTGAACGACGGAGACCACGGTGATGGTCGAGGTCACCGCGATGATGATCCCCAGGACCGTAAGCACCGAGCGGACCTTGTTACCCCAGATCTGCACCAGAGCGGTCAGGGCGTTCTCCAGAGTGGCTTCGGCCGAACGATAGAGCAGACCCACCCCGCGCCAGGGCAGCCATGCGAGCCAGCGCAGCACGCCCCACCACCGACTCCCGGACTTCTTCGCCGGTGAGGTCATGAGCCCACGTCCTCCCGGTTGCACGTATCCGATTCGACGTACCCGTCACAGAGCTTGATGACCCGCCGGCAGCGGGCGGCGATATCCTGCTCATGGGTGACGATGATCACGGTCTGACCTTCGCGGTGGAGCGAATCGAAGACATCCATGATTTCGGAGCTCGTGGTGCTGTCCAGGTTTCCGGTGGGCTCGTCCGCGAGGATGATGGCGGGTTCCTGTACCAGGGCGCGGGCGATGGCTACACGCTGCTTCTGCCCGCCGGAGAGTTGGTTGGGACGGTGGTGGGCTCGATCAAGAAGGCTGACGCGCTCGAGGGCTGCCCGGGCGCGCTTGCGGCGATGTCGGGCATGGGTATAGGTCAACGGAAGCTCGACGTTCTTCAGCGCGGTCGTGCGCGGCAGCAACTCGAACGACTGAAACACGAAGCCGATCTGCTCGCCACGGATGCGGGCCAGGCGCGACTGCGACAATCGGGCGACATCGGCGCCGCGCAGCAAATAGCGCCCGGCCGTGGGGATGTCCAGACACCCCAGGATGTTCATCAGGGTGCTCTTGCCCGATCCGCTGGCGCCCATGATCGCCACGTATTCGTTGGGCATAATGT
>JAAEQG010000525.1 GCA_024231775.1 bacterium | reverse complement strand
GTGGGCAGACGACCATCACGGGCGCCACGGAGGAGACTGTGCTCCGCGAGGGCTTGACGATCGATGGCGTCGGGTACTATGGACGCAGCCCCGTGCACCGGGACGTCGTGGAGTCCCTGATCCTCAGCGGTACGTGGAAGGAGCCTCGTGAAGGCGAGGTGCTCAAGGACGCGAAGGGCGAAGACCGAACCTGGCGCAAGACCACTACCGACGAAGAGGGATGGTTCTCTCAGAAGAAGGGGCGCAGTGGGTACATCTATGTCCGGGTGGATTCCGACGCCCAGCGAACCATGCTCCTGCACATGCGGGGCAACAGCATGGCGTACGTCAACGGCGTCCCGCGCGTGGGGAGTCGGTACCAGTACCGCGAGGAGGTCGCGCCGTGGGAGCCGCACTTCGACTACGTCCAGCTTCCCGTTCGACTCAAGAAGGGAGCCAACGACCTGCTCTTCAAGCGGACATGGCGCTCGCGCGGTCGGGTCAAGGTTCGATTGCTGAAACCCAGATCGCCCGTTCAGTTGAATCCCAGCGATGTGACGTTGCCCGACTTGCCTGTTGGCCAGGCGACGCGGACGGTCGGATCGATTGTTGTGATCAACTCCTCCGACACCGTTCAGAAGAGCCTTTCGATCGCCGTGTCCGGGCCGAATCAGAAGAAGGACATTGCGAAGGTGCCGATCATCCAGCCGCGCAGCGTACGCAAGGTGACGTTCCCGATTGAGTGTGACGCCGATTCGCTGAAAGAGCCGGGTAAGCAGACGCTGGAATTGAAGGTGCTGCAGAAGAACGGCAGCGCATCGGTTGTGCTGGACCAATGCACGATCGATCTGAGCGTCAAGAAGCCCGATGAAACTCACAAACGCACCTTC
>JAAEQG010000524.1 GCA_024231775.1 bacterium | reverse complement strand
GACTGCTCAAGCACCAAGTGGCAGCCAGTGGAATCCTGCACCTCCTGGGACAGTCGCACTTGGTAAGTGCTTTGAAGATCGCCGATGCTGCCAGCGGTAGAACGGCGCCATCCGTTCAGCGTGAGGATCTGCAGCACCTCTGGGTGTTCCGGGTCGCGGCCGATAACGTAATCTGATCCGGGAATCAGGATCACTGCGTCGGTGGTGTCGATGAGCTGTAGCCCATCCGCGAGGCTCCCCTCATCCAACGGCAACGATATGGTGAGCAGAAGTGCCCCCGGAGCAAAGGCATCGGGGTCGCCAATGGTCTGCTCGACAGTACCGGCTGAGCCTTCGATCGTGGTAATGGCATCGCCAAAGGCCACGTCACGGAGTTCGGGCCCGGACTCGACATGGGCCTCACCGAACGGGGTATACAGGTACCGCGCCAAAATCTGCGGGTCGTCGAGATCGATGCCTTCATCGTCGAGCACAGCCATGACGGAACCGAGTTCGTCGCGGAGGAAGGCATAGGTGTGGTCCCCTACCTCGAGCGGCAGGTACGTCTCAATACGAACCTGGACAGCATCGTCAAGGCCCGAGGCGCCCGGCACGTAGCTGGCGCGCCACCGTATGAACAGATTGTCAAGAGTACCGTCGGAGGTGCCGTACCCGGCCTCTGTGAGCAGAGTGGCGCCCTCCCAGAGGTACTTGCGCACTTCAATTATTCCCCGCTCACCGTCACCCTCGTCCGGGCCGTAATGAACCCGCTGGGATAGGCGGCCGTGGGCGTCGTAGGCGTAACGGACCTGATGGCCCTCGTAGGGTGAATCCCAACCCGGCCGTACGTTGACCAGGTACAGGCGACCGCGCCAGTCCCACTGGTACTCGTACCGGTCGTCGGATGTGCGTCGTCCGGCAGGGTCGTAGTCGAAGGCCTCGCCATTGCGGGTTGCGATGCGGCCATTGGGACCGAAGGTAAAGCTGGCAGCGCCGTCGCCGGAATCCCGCGACATGCTGTTGAGCTGATCGCCTTCACCATAGCCGTAGTGGAATCCCTCCACCGAGGCTG
>JAAEQG010000523.1 GCA_024231775.1 bacterium | reverse complement strand
TTGGGATTCCTGAGCAGGGGGACCAGGTCGGCACCGGGCATGTAGTGCGTGCTGTCGATCCCGGCCAGATTGCACAGGGTGGGCATCACGTCGACGTTGCTGACCATGGCGCCGCTGACCGCGCCCTCGGGCAAGACGCCTGGCCAGGCGATGATCAGCGGCACGTTCATCACTTCCTCATAGGCGAAGTTGCCCTTGGTGCGAAGCCGGTGGGAACCGCCCATGTCGCCATGGTCCGACGTGAATATCACGATGGTGTTCTGTGCCTGTCCCGAGGCCTCGAGCGCGTCCAGGATACGGCCGATCTGGTGGTCGGCGCTTTGCATGCAGTGGACGTAGTAGTCCAGGTAGCGGCGCCAGGCGTCTGGGTCGTCCTCATTCATGGCCCCGCCGATACTGCGGAACTTGACGAGGTACTCATGCTGGGAGCGGGGCTTGGTGCTGAGGTCGTCGTTCCAGTTGTCCGGCGGCGCGTCGGTCCTGATTTCCTTGCTCATCCAATGCGGGTAGTAGCGCGGCCAACCGCAGATGTCGTGGGGATCGACCAAGGACGAAACCAGGAACCACGGCTGTTGCTGGTTGCTCGGGTCTGCGAGCCAGGCCAAGCTCTGGTTGGTGTAGAGGGGATCGAATATCTTGCCCCAGTAGGGTGGCCCGCCAAAGGGGGCGTCGGGCGGGCCCCAGCCCTCGAAACCGTAGTCGATGAAGGCATCCTCGCGATTGCGGTCGGCATAGCGGGTCAGGTGCCACTTTCCCCGGTAGGGGGTGCGATAGCCCTTGTCTCGGAAGACATGCCCGAGCGTCGGTATTTTTGGGTCAAGACTGGGCTGGAGATCCCCCTCGACAAAGTCGCAATTCGAGTACATCCCGTTCTGCGTCGTATACGTGCCCGTCAGCAAGCAAGCCCGCGAAGGCGAGCACGGGGACGCGCTCACGAAGTGGTTCGAGAAGGACACCCCTTGTGCGGCGAGCCGGTCAACCGCGGGCGTGCGAAGCTGCGGCGTCCACCGCGGCTGCCGCCACTGGTCGACCAGGATCATGAGTATGTTGGGCTGTGTCGCCTGTGCCCCGGGCGGCGGCGCATCCCCAAAGGCAAAGCCAGCCATCGCCGCCGCCGAGCCTGCCAAGAACTCACGCCTATCCATCGCGCACCTCCTGTTCCTACCGGGAAATGGGAGCACAGTCGCCTGTCATTTCTCGCCGATACCGGGCTAGGGCTCAGATCGCGACACAAATAACAGGTGACTGTCCCTAGTTAAGATTCTCGGGGGGCCGGCGGAAGAGTTCCATCGCGACGAGGAAGAGCAGGCCGCCGACGATGGCCAAATCGGCGATGTTGAAGATGCCGGTGTGGGTTAGTACATCCCACCAGGCGCCGGGCGGCGCTTTGATGGGCATCTGCAGGTACATGAAGTCGACGACGACGTGGCCTTCGCGGAAGAGACGGTCGAGGATGTTGCCTAATCCGCCGGAGAGAATCAGGGCCAAGGCAACAACGATGCTTGGCGGTAGTCCGCGTTTGAGGAAGAGAAAGGCGGCCATGCCGCCGAGGATGACCATGTTCAGGCCGGTGAGTATGAGTGGCCGCACTTTCTCCGGCAATTGGCTGCCGAGGCTCAGAAAGGCCCCGGTATTCGTGGCGTACTTGAAGGAGAAGAAATAGCGCTCGCCCCAACTCTCGGGGAACTTGATGCTCGGGCTGCCCTTAAGCGTCTTGACGGCTACGTACTTCGTAGCGTGGTCGGCGGCCACCAGCACGAGCACGATAGCGGAGACAAGGAGTATTCGTTTCTTTATGGACATGGGGGCTGCTTTCTCAGGTTTCGTGTTGGGTGGGGAAGCATACTATGCAGGCGCCAGCGGGGACAAACGGCCCGTAACCCTCACTCGTGCTCGTGGGCGTGCTTGTAATCGCAGTCGATCGGTCCATTCTGTCGATCCGATTATGATTACGAGTCGTCATGAAGAGGGCTTCGCCCGGAGATGATGAAAACCTGGGAGGAGATGCTTCTTGACGGCTCGGGAGGTTGGATTTCGGTGTGAGTTCAAAAGGCTCCAAAGGGCTTGAAGGACGTATAGGACGGAAGGGACGGGGTGGACGGAGTGGACGGAGTGGACGGGGTGGACGGAGTGGACGGAGTGGACGGAGTGGACGGGGTGGACGGGGTGGACGAAGTGGACGGAGTGGACGGGGT
>JAAEQG010000522.1 GCA_024231775.1 bacterium | reverse complement strand
CCCAACTGCGTGCCCGAGCAGGACGCCACAGCATTCCTCAGGCCAGGACTGTTCAGCCTGGTCCTTGAGGGCTCTTAGCAGGGGATTGCGAACGGCTACTCTGGGAGTCATAATGCCCGCCAAGTACTTCGCGGTTATGAATGGTTACCAGTATGATAGGAAAGCGGAAGATGAAATCCAAACCGATCAAGCTCCTGCTCACCATGTTCATCGTTGGCGCCCTGGCCAACGTTGCTCTGGCTGACCTGCTCGACCCGTTCAGTTTCAGTTTCTTCAACGGCTTCCTGAACAACGTCTTCCTTCTCCCGTTCAACCTGGGCGGGTGCATCTAGCCCCGTCTCGAGCGAAGTTGCAGCCGTTCCCACTAACAGTCCGAAGCGAAGCTCTCTTCCTTGTGGGACCGGCTTTCCAGCCGGTCTCCTGGGGTCCGTAGAAGCTGAACGACAGGCTGGAAGACCTATCCCACAGACTTCTACCACGGGCTGATACCAGGTCCAGGATGACTGTGCCGATCAACGAGCCGCGGACTTCAGTCCGCGCGGCCATTCGAACGCGAGAAATGAGATGATCGGGAATCGGGCAATCGGCACAATTGAACTGGATCTGGTGTAAGCACCCTCCCACTGTAACCTCATGCCCACGACGCTCCTCCTGCCGTAACTTCAAGCCCCCGGAGGGGGCGCACGAATAAAGCCCAGGGTGAGCGAAGCGAGCCCTGGGAAATCAAGCGCTCCGAAGCAGAGCCCCCGTAGGGGGTGAAGGAAGGTCTCGGCATTCCCGAAGCGAAGGGGCATCCGCAGACCGCGGCCTTCGTCGCGCCGGATGCACGCCGCGCGTGGATTGAGAGCGCTCTGGGGCTTGCCCGACAAGCCAGGTTTCCACAGCAGCCTGCGTTTCGCCGACGAACCCCAAGGAAGCGGCCAAACGAAGCTCAGCAGGGCAAGCGCAACCTCGACGCGGTCCTCTTCAACAACCGCGCCAGGGAACGAAGGACTCTCCCGAAGGATCAGCCGCGTAGAAGGTCACCGCACTGGCATCCAGATCCAGCGTCGCCACACTGCGCGGTTGCGCCCGGCACAGCGCGCCGGGGTTGATCACCCGCACCCCACCGACACATTCGTCACCTGCCCGATGGCTGTGCCCACGGAGAACGTAGTCAACTTCCCCGTTGTGCAGCGCTCGCTCGAGACCTTGCTCGTGACCATGGAACACCAGGATCACCTTCCCCGCCAGCTCCAGGCGCAACGGCGGGGGCGGCGGTACGGGCAATGCCACCGTCTTGAGATACGCCCGCATCCCGCGATCCACCTCGTCCGTATTCCCCCAGACGAAGCTGCACGCTCGGCCGACGAACTGGTCCAGCACCGGCGTCCCGCCCACGTCCCCGCAGTGGATGATGTGCGCGACTTTGAGTTCATCGAACAGTCGCAGGGCAGCCGCCACTACGCGGTCCTGCCCATGACTGTCCGACATAACCCCAACCAGCATAGCCACCAACCTTGAACTCGGAACCCGGTGGCTTAATTCGCCTTGGGGGTTATGTCCGTGCGGTCCGTCCGGATCTCCCGGTAGATCATCGTGATCAGCCCCGCCCCGATCAGCAGCCCGAACACCGCCACCGTCGTGGCGTACCCCGTCGCCGCCAATGCGATGACCGCGAACAGCGCCAACGCGATCAGGATGTACACGATGATGTGCAACACCTTAGGCCGGTACACCAGCGGAACGGCGATCGCCAACGAACTGTACGTTCCCGAGAGGACCCCGATGGTCATCGCAAACGCAAATCCGTACATCCCCGGACCGCCCCATACCAGCATGATGAACACCGCCAGGAAAGTCGTCGTCGAGGTGAGTAGCGTACGTGACAACGTCTGGTTGATGCTCTGGTTGATCATTGGAGCGGTCAACCGGGTCAGTTTCCCCCGGTTCTCCCGGACGCGGTCAAACACCACGATCGTATCGTTCAGGCTGTAACCGATGATCGCCAGAAACGCCGCGATCACCGGCATGTTGATCCGCAGGTCAGCCACTCCCAGAACATCCAGCAGCGTCATCGCCCCCAGCGGAACCGACACGTCGTGGACCAACGCCACGATCGCCGCCAGACCGAACTGCATGTTGCCGAACCGCAGCCAGATGTACGCCACGATCGCCGCCAGCGCCAGCAGGATCGCCTGCACCGCCTTCGTCCGGGCCATCGCTGCCACCGTCGGGGCGAACTGTACCACCTTCCGCAGAGACTTCTCACTGCTCAGCGCCAGCTTCGCCTGGTCCAGTTCCGTCTGCGCAACCACATCCTCCCACTTCGTCGGATCGTCGTCGTACGGAACCACCGGATCGACCACCACCATCGCAACCTTGCTGTACAACGCATTGTCGCCGGAGGTGTCCGCCGCCCCCAGGCCGAATAGCTCGTAGTCACGCCACTGAAAACCCTCGAACTCGGGCAGCAACCGAATCTCCCGGATTCGACGCTCCAGCTCGGGCAGCGGCTGAGCGGGCGTCAGGTTGTCGAACACCATCGCCACCCCGCCCTTGTACCGCTGAACGTCGAAGTGCGCCGTACCACCCACCGCCACGCTCCACGCCTGAATGTCATCCAGATACCGCGTCTCATAGTCGATCGGGAAGTACTCCTGACCTGTCTCCGGGTTCACCACGGTGTCGAACGCCAGGGCACGCTGCACCTCCAGGTCGTCGCCCAACACCGCCATCACCGCGGTCTGCACCAGGTCCTTCGCCGTCTCCACCGTCACCAGCTCGTAGGCCAGCCCGCCAAGACCGCCGCCCTCATCCTCTTCGACCGCCGCCACCGTCTGCACCTTCGCCGTCGAGAGGTTTCCCGCGGCGCCGCGCACGTATTCCACCACGCTCCTCTGGTCCGCCCGGCCCTCTTCATCCTGCACCAGCTTGGTGAACGCCGCCAGATCCAGATCGGCTTCGATCTTCGTCTCCACTAGGGTCACGTCACCTTCGCCGGACAGACCGTTGCGGGCAATCTGCGACTCGATCGTCGTTCGCAGCATCGCCCCCACCTGACCAGGCGTCAGCCCCGAGGTCTGAATGCGGAACTCACCCGGAATCGACCCGGCGGTGATTTGACCCGCCGCCAGCCGATCCGCCGCATCCTCCAGCCAACTCGCCACCGTGCCCGGCTCGTCCGCCGTCACTCGCTGACGAACCTCCTCGTCGCTCAGCGTCACCCCCTCCTTCAGCTCGATCTGCACGCTGCTGCCGCCCAGGAACTCGATATCGTACAACGCCTCCTTGTTGTGCATCGTCTCGGTCACGAAGAACGCACCGCCTGCGATCACCACGGCCAGAGAAAACGGCCAGAACACTCGCCGCAGGCTCAGCCAGTCAACCGTTGGCTGCCCGATCAAACGCAACATCGGAAGGTTCTTCAGCAACTTGATGTCGATCAGCGAGGTGAACACCAGCCGCGTCACGAACAACGCCGTGAACATGCTGGTCACCACCCCGAAGCCCAAGGTCATCGCGAAACCCTTGACCTCTTCGCTGCCCACGTAGCCCAGAATCACACAGGTGATCAACGTGGTGATGTTCGCGTCCACAATCGTGCTGAACGCCCGGTCATAACCCAGACGCAGCGCCTTCATCAATCCCAGACCGCGCCGCCGTTCCTCGCGGAATCGCTCCAGAATCAGCACGTTCGCGTCCACCGCCATACCCACCGTCAGGATCATCCCCGCGATGCCCGGAAGCGTGAACGTCGCCTGCAAGGTCGCCATCACCGCCAGCGTAAACAGCAGGTTCAGCACCAAGGCTACATTCGCCACCAACCCGGCGAACAGGTAGTAGATCAGCATGAACCCCGCCACCGCGATCATCCCATACACCGCCGCACGCATACCCTGGTCGCGGTTGTACTTGCCCAGGCTCGGACCGATGGTGTATTCCATCAGCGGGGTTTCCTTCAACCGCGCCGGGAGCGATCCCGCCTCCAGAACGGTCACCAACTCGCGAACCCGCTCCTCGGTGAAGTCGCCCGTTATCTGCCCCCGCTCGTTGATCTGCGTCTGAATGGTCGCGTGCGACATCGCCGCGCCGTCCAGCAGGATCGTCAACTGACGCTTGATGTTCGTACGGGTCAGCTCGCCGAACAGACGCCCGCCCCGAGCGTCCAACGCAAAGCTCACCGCCGGACGACCGCTCTGAGGATCCATGTACGGCATCGCCCGGACCAGCTTCCACTTCGAGCCCTTCTCGTGAAGCAACCCGTATTCCTTGCCCGTGTGCATCAGCACGTAGTAATTTCCGGCGTACTTCTCGATGATCTCCAGACTGCCATCTTTCACCGAATCAAAGGCTGACTCATCCTTGTCGCGCAAAGCGCTCATGAACGCGCCGATCTTTTCCACCGCAAACCAACCGTACTTGCCCCCCGCCTGACTCCGTGGACCGCGCAGCCGAAGTTGGTCCACGTACCTGGCGATCGGCTCGCGCAGATTCGGATCAGCCGATTGGATGAAACCGGGGTTGGTCGGGTCCCGCTCCGCCAGAATGCGGAACTCCAGCACCCCAGCCCCGCGAATCCGCCGCTTCAGATCCGACGGGTCCTCCAAGGCCCCCTTGTTCAGCGACCACGTCTCGTACTCCGCCACCACCTCGTTGATGAGCGTCGCATACGACGGATGCCCGCTACGCAGCTTGGCCAACTCCGCCTTCCGCTCCCGGGGGCTCTGCAGTGCCAGAACGTCTTCCAGCCGCCCCAGGTGCAGCACCGTCCGCTCCACGTCTTCCAACGCCTTGTCGTACGCAGCCTCCGCCGCATCCTCCACCGACAGGTCCGCGTCGAGCTCACCCTGCGCCGCCCGGTAGGCCGTGTGCGCCTCCTTCAAGGTGGCTAGCTTCTCCGACCGCTCCGCCACCAACTGGCCCTGTCCTTCCACCCACGAAGCCCAATTGGTCGGATCATTCAGCGCCAGCTCGATGTCGATCCGGTTCACGTTCAGGTCGCGGATCTTACTCAGGACCTTCTTGTATGCTTCCCGACGCCCCTGGACCTCCTCCGGAGGACGCGGCATCTGAATCTCCAGACGGGTCTTCCCGATCGGACGCCAGATCAAGTTCAACTGGCCCGTCGGATCGACGCGACGCTTCAGGATGCTCATCACCCGATCCGCCAGATCGTCCGTCTGCTCAGGCTCCAGACCCGTCGTGTCGATCTCGTAGAGCAGCACCGTGCCCCCCGCCAGATCGATACCGCCCTTCAGCCTGTCCTGCGGCGGGTAGAGGGCGAAAAGAGCCGCAGCCAAGAGAAACACCACCAAGGCCCACTTCCAGAGTCGATTCTGTTCTTTCATGGATTAACCTCCCCGAGAACCGCTGGGCTCCCGGTGCGCACATGCTCGTCAGTTGAGTGATCCGCCACCTGGATACCCGGGCGGATCCTTCGCCGTCACTTCGCCCACCGGCTGAGAACTCGCTCCCAACTCGGAAGGCACCGTACGGATAGTTTGTTCGACGTGAGTCGTCACTAGACCGCGCGACGATAAACCAAGGGGTACACCGACGCCACCTCAAATGGGGCACCCTTCCGCCCGGGACTACCCGGTTCGGTCAGGCCCACCCATTCTCCGACATCGCCGGCGGGCCGTGAGACCGGCAGTTCGGGTTCAACACGACCCCGGGGATACCCTGCGGACGCCACTCCGCCGGATCGCCCACCGAGGCCCGCGCCTTCAACAGACCACAAGACAAACCCCCCACCGCGCCGTGGGGCAGTTCAACCAGTCTAAGAGACGGACGATCGCCCCCCGCACGATCCCAGTCGCCTGACGTGCAAACTGCAAGGACCGGGTCCGTGCCCGGATTGCGCTCATCCCCGCTGTCGGCGGGATCTGCCGGATCGCAGCCTGCAGGCACCAGCACGGTCGCCCGGGCTTCTGCCGCCTCTAAAAGCAGCACTTTAACGACCGGCCCATACGTCCCCGCAACCGCCACCGTCGCGCAAGCCGCCGCCAGACGCAGGCAATCCAACTTCGACGTGTTGTTCGTAGTTGGCTTCAGCATCGCAAACCATGATACCAGTCCGCCCCAACAAGGCAACGCCCGCGGCCCCTTCCCACCGCCCACCGCCACCTCCGGCTCAGCCTCCCTTGCCCGCCCCGCTGCCCGTCCGAGCAGCCTACAGTGCCACTTTATTCTGTGGCTTTATTGACCGTTAGTGCCATGCGGTGGCACTAACGGACACCGCCCTGGAGAGGGCAAGAACGCTCACGCCCCAAACAGCCGACATCTCCTATCTCATGTATTGTCAATAGGTTACAGCCATCATCCGACCCCCTTTTCTTTTTTTCATCCGACAAGATTATGATAGCAACTCCACACTTCCGCCTGTATAATCTGACCGGAACTGGTATGTAAAAACGCACGGAACTACTGCTCTGAATTGAGGATAACGTGGAGTTAGGTCAGACTAAGCAACGAATAGACGAGCTGCATTTTTACCTGTATCAACGAGCCCTGCACCCCGAGCTGTTTCGGATTCATCAGGTAAAACACGTTGAGCAAAGACGTTACCACGCAGAGATATGGGTCGTAGGGCTGGCTCACGTCGTCTCCGTCCACTCCGGCAGGAACTGCTTGACCGAGCTGATCGCGGATGAGTGCGAGATGCTGCCCAAGATCGGGCTGGCAACGTCGTTCCGGTTCAGGGGGGAGCGGGACTATGCTCACTCGTTCGATTCGGGCATGAAGTACATCCTCTCCACCCAGGTGGAGCGGATGACGCCGAACTTGTTCCCCTCATCGCACCGGGATCTGCTGCAATACGGGAAGGGTCGAGGGCTGTTCCAATCCTTCGGTGAGTGGGAAAGTGAGGGGCTCGAGCCGTTCTCCTTCATCGACTATGAGGCCCGGGAGCGCGAATTCCACATTCATGCGTACCACGTGTTTCCCGAGGAGATGACACTACTCCGCACGCAGTCGATCTTCGAGATCGCCCCGCGGCGATAGCGCCGGGATGAGCGAACATGCCGGCCGCAGCCGCGTTCCGGCTGGTAGTGGGAACGCTGGTCTGCTCGTACTGCAATCTTCTGAGATGCGATGACCGAGCCACAGTCTGCGTTCGCTTGGCATGAGGAGCAAGCGTCTCCGCCGGGGAGAATGCGCCCGGCGTTGGCGATCAAGTTGGCTGGGCGGTTGGGCGGGTTGGCGGCGCGGGGGATTCGCCTGGGCACGTCGAGTTGGAAGTACCCCGGGTGGGTGGGGCAGGTGTACGACCCTGCGGGGTATCAGACGCGGAAGCGTTTTTCCAAGCCGAGATTCGAGCGGGAGTGTCTGGCGGAGTACGCGACGGTGTTTCCCACCGTTTGCGGGGACTTTGCTTTTTACCGATTCCCTACTGCGGCTACGTGGGACCGGATTTTCGGGCAGGTTCCGTCGGGTTTTCAATTCAGCTTGAAAGTTCCGGAAGACATCACCGCGTTGCGGTTCAGCGATTTAGCGCGTTATGGGGCTCGGGCGGGGACGGAGAACCCGGACTTCATGAACGCGGAGTTGCTGGAAGATAAGCTGCTGTCTCGGTTGGAGCCGCACCGCTCGCGGGTGGGCGTGTTGATCTTTCAGTTCGGCACGATCCATCAGGGACCGCTGAGCAAGGTGGACGGGTTCGCCGCTCGGCTTGATGAGTTGCTGGCTCGTTTGCCTCGGGAGCGGTTTACGTTCGCCGTGGAAGTGCGGAACGCGTCGTTCCTCGACGGCGACAGCCCCTACCTGGCAGTCCTTCGCGAGCATGGGGTGGCCCACTGCTTCAATAGTTGGTCGCGGATGCCTTCCGTCGCCGAGCAGATGCACAACCCCAGGACGGTGACGGCTGACACTATGGTGGCACGCTTTCTCCTCCAGCCGGGCCGGGGCTATCAGCAGGCGGTTGAGGCGTTTTCTCCGTATGAGCGGGTCGTTGATCCATATCCGGAGGGAAGGCACGCCTTGCGCAGCTTGATCGATCGCTGCCTGGCGGAGCAGAGGAAGCTGTACGCGTTCGTGAACAACCGGGTGGAGGGGAATGCGCCCCAGACCATCGACGAAGTCACGGAGCAAGGGCTGATCGACTGAGGCCGAGTTCCGAGTTCCGAGTTCCGGGTTCCGGGTTCCGAGTTCCGGGTTCCGAGTTCTGGGTTCCGGGTTCCGAGTTCTGGGTTCCGGGTTCCGAGTTCCGAGTTCCGGGTTCAAAGTTCGGGGTAGCTCCTCCTCGTCGGCCAGACGGCCCGGCGGAGGTGGATGCAGATCGTCGCGCACGTGCCCAGTATCGGTCTGCGGCGGGTCCACAGCGCAATCAGCAGATACGCGTCAACCGTCCCTGGCGCTGCGCCAGCCGGGTCTTTGACGTGCCCTTTCGGCGGACGGCACTATAATGTGTCCGGCACTCAGAAGTACAGGTAACGGTGAATCGAGATGGGTACATGATCGAGAAGTTCCACCGGCCGCGAACGGTCGATGAGGCGGTCCGGCTTAAGGAGACCCTGGGAGAGCGGGGGGTCTTTCTGGCGGGCGGGACGGAGGTCAATTGCAGCAGTTGCGCATTCCCCGGTGAACAGGTCATCAGTCTCGCCGAGTTGGGCCTGGGTGGAATTCGGGTGGCCGACGCCGAACTGGTCGTCGGGGCATGCTGCACAATTGCCGAGTTAACCGAGGCGGCTGGGGTCCCCAAGTGCGTTCAGGCAGCCGGTTTGAACGTGGTCAACCGGAACATCCGCAACGTCGCGACCATCGGAGGGCATCTGGCCAGCGGTAAGTCGTGCGGCGATCTGGTCCCCGTGCTTATCGCTATGGAGGCTGTGCTGGACACCGCGAGCCCCGACGCCATCCGCTCCATGCCCGTGCTGGAGTACCTCGAGCTGGAAAGCAAGCCTCTGATCACCAGCATCAGGATTCCGAGGACCGACGCCCGCCGTCAGGTTGCGGTCGGCGTATATTCGCGGACTTTCAACGACATCTCGATCCTCACCGCAGCCGTCGCCCTGACCAGGGATGGCGAGTGCATTCGTGATCCCATCGTCGCCGTCGGAGGAGTAGCTGGTCACGTGGTCAGATTGGATGGCGTGGAGGGCAAACTGAACGGTCGAGATCTGCCAGCTCCGGAGGAAGTCGAGAGGTGGGTGGCTGCGGAGATTGCCCCAGTGTCCGATGTTCGCGGGAGCGCAGAGTTCAAGCGATACCGGACCGGCGCGCTCGTCGCCACAATCGTTCAGCAGGCCTACCGAGGCGATGGGGAGGGAGCCCGGTGAAGATATCCGTAGGGCTAAACGGGGTGGTCACCGAGTTCGAGACCGAGCCGGGCGAGAAGGTTCGCGATCTGCTTCAACGCAAGGGTTTCATCTCCGCACGGAACGGATGTGACGGACAGGGGGCTTGTGGATCCTGCGCCGTCCTCCTCGACGGGAGGCTGGTGAACTCGTGTCTGCTGCTGACACCGCAGATCGACGGTCGAAAGCTTCACACGGTGGATCATCTCTCGAGCGATCGGGAGTTGTCCGCGTTGCAGTCGGCGTTTGTCGATGCCGGCATCGTTCAGTGTGGGTATTGCACGCCCGCCATGCTGCTGGCGGTTCACGAATTGCTGAGTACGATCGCCCAGCCGACCCGAGCCCAGATCAAAGACGCTCTGTCCGGCGTATTCTGCCGCTGCACCGGCTATGAGCAGGTGTTTATCGCCGTGGACCTGGCCTGCCGACGTTTGAAAGATCCGCAGTACAAGGGGTACATCGCCCCGGAGTTCCGCGACCAGCTCCGCTTGGTGGGCAAGGTCAAGCGTAAGGTCGATGGGGCGGTTCTGGCCCGCGGCGAGACCGCCTTCGTGGAGGATCGGGTCCTACCGGGATCCTGCCATCTCAAGATGCTCCGCAGTCCTCACGCCCATGCGTATATCACCAGCATCGATACCCGCGACGCCGAAGCTATCCCGGGCGTGGTGCTGATCCTGACCCACCAGAACTGTCCCGAGGTCCACTACAACCAAGCCGGACAAGGGTTTCCCGAGCCGTCGCCCTACGACCGCAAGATGTTCGGAGAGAAGGTCCGACACGTCGGCGACCGGGTAGCGGCGGTGGTGGCAGAGTCTCCGGAAATCGCCCAGGCAGCTCTCGAGAAGATCAGGGTGGAATACGAGCTTCTCGACCCGGTGTTGACCATCGATGACGCGGCGGCGGAAGGGGCGCCGCGCGTTCACGATAGCGTGCTCAAGTACGTCGTCGGGGCTCCGCCCGATCTGGACAACAGCACGGCGGATCCGCGCGACGGAAAGATCATCTACCAGTTCCCCATCCACGCCGATCCACGGCGGAACATCGCCGCGTATGTGGATGGCGGTATCGGCGATGTCGAGCGGGGTTTCGCCGAAGCTGACGTAATCTTGGAGCGCGAATACGAAACTGCCCAGGTGCAGTGTACGCCCGTCGAGCCCCACGTGGTGTACACTCGTATGGAGGGGGGGCGTCTGGTGATCCACGCCTCGACCCAGGTGCCCTGGCACGTGCGCCGCATCGTAGCCCTGGTCCTCGGCGTGTCGGAGAACAAGATTCGGGTTATCAAGGAGCGGGTGGGCGGCGGTTTCGGGGCGAAGCAGGACATCGTGCTCGAAGAGGTTGCCGCCTATTGCACGTGGGTCACCGGTCGAGCGGTGCTCTTCCGATTCGACCGCGAGGAGGAGTTCATCGCCTCCCGAACCCGTCACCCGATGAAGGTGCGGGTCAAGCTGGGGGCGCGTACGGATGGCAGGCTGACCAGCATTCTCATGGACCTGAAGGCCAACACCGGGCCTTACGGGTCCCATTGCCTGACCGTCCCGATGAACGCTTGCTCGAAATCGCTTCCGCTGCTGCTGTGCGACAACGTCAAGTTCGTGGTCACCACATACTATTCCAACATCCCTCCCGCAGGAGCGTACCAGGGATACGGCGCTCCGCAGGGTTCTTACGCATTGCAGACGGCGCTTGCCGAACTCGCCGGCGAACTGGGTATGGACCACCTCGAGCTCATCGAGAAGAACCGGGTGCGTGAGGGTTCCATGCTGGAGATTCTCAAGTGCCTCGGCGAGGGGCGAGAAGGAACCGCCCAGCAGGTGTCCAGTTGCGGTCTGGGACCGGCGTTGGACAACGGATCGAAGATGATCGACTG
>JAAEQG010000521.1 GCA_024231775.1 bacterium | reverse complement strand
TGGAGAGCACTCGTCAACTGGACTGACAGGGCTTCTATACTCTGCTGGTTTTCAGCACTGGGATGCCGTGCATCCCCTCCGAGCGTCAGAACCTCCCCTGGATCCGATAACTCATGGTCAATCATATACCTTGCGTGGCGAGGGTCAACCCCATGCTCCTAACTTACTTAGATTCAATGCGTTAGGGCGTTTCTGAGCCAGTGTGACACAATCCTGCGGTTGGCGTTTGCCCGTGAATCGAGCGTTGGAGTTGAGCAGAATGGCTTGTCGCGGGCACGGGACCGAATCGGCAAACAGATCGGGGATGCACGAGGCCCACTAGTGCCTTCATGCATCCCCGATCTTTTGGTCGAAATAGCTGTTCGCTACCCCACAATTTCTACCTGCGAAACTCGGACACCTCCTTTCGCCCCAACCGCCCGGTGCGGCTCGGGCTCAATGTCCGGTGCTGGGCGACTATCCTTCGCCAGACGACCGGAGAAACCCATCCTCCCTTGAACCCTCATCCGCGTTCCGCGCGATGGGGGCTAGGTAACCTCGTCGCGGCCTCCGAGCAGAGTCGATCAGCCGCATGCTTCCGCCGTTGTGCTCCGCGTTGCGCAGAACGTATAATGGCGGTGCGGCGAAACACAGATACTCGTCGCCGACACCTATTACTTGTCGAAATTTGTATCGAACTGCAAATTTTCGCAATGTTTTGTTGGATAGTTGCGGGATACGTACCCCGCCGACAACACGGGGAAAGTGGCGATCCGTAAGGGCTTCTTTCTCCAACTCTTTTGGGCAGCTATGTTTACGACGGTTTCCGAGCTGATCAGTCGCCTTCCGTCAGCAGATGACGACGAGGCCTGGGAGGTCTTCAACGCCCAGTACTCGCCAATGCTGAAGCGGTTCTTCTCGGGTTTCGGCACCAGTGGAGACCTAGCCCGGGACATGACCCAGGATACCATCGAGAAGGCCGTCAACGGGCTGCGGAGCGGGGCCTACCTCCGGGACCGGGGTCGCCTGCGGGACTGGATGAGCGGAATCGCCAAGAATGTGCTACGCGAGCATTGGCGGAAAGCGCAGCGTGGCGGCGGCGGTCCGGTCCAGGCCAAGACGATGTTCTGGGAAAGTTGCACCGACCCGACCGCGGAGGGGGCGATGCGGGCCGCCGACGACCGGTTTGACGAACTGTGGGTCCGGGCCAGGTTGGCAGCGCTGATCCGCCACGCGCTGGGCTCCTTCAGCCGGCGCGACCTACGCTGCTACTTCCTGATCGAGGTCCACCGTCGCCCGATCGCGCAAGTAGCGCAGCGGTTGGGCATGAGCGTCTCAGCGGTATACAACCGGCGGCGGGCGGTCGCGAGCTGGTTCCGGGCGGTGGGACCGAGGTTCATCTCGCAGTGGGAGAAGTGACCATGGCCAGTGGGTGCGTGGCGGAAGTGGACATGTTCATGGTGTACCGTCATGAGCTGCCACCTCAGCGCTGCGCCCCCGTGCTACGCCACATCGCCAGTTGTGCGCTTTGCCACGATGTCTGGAGACGGTTTGAGCTGGATGAGCGAATCGCCCAGGGGATTCAGTGCGCGCTCAAGGGCGACACCCAGGGCGCCGACGAGCAGCCGGGGTGGGGTCTGCACGACGAGCTGCCCGACCGGCTGGAGATCCCCGGGTTCGACATTCGGGCGGGCTACATCGAGGGAGGCCAGGCCCGGGTCTATCGCGGTGTGTATCAGGCCAGCCAGGAAGAGGTCGCCATCAAGGTCTTTCACAACTCGCTACTCAATGAGGGCGGGCAGGAGCGCTTCTCCCGGGAGATAAAATCGCTGGCCCGGTTGCGTCACCCGAACGTCATCACCATCCGGTCGGACGGGCAGGTGGAGGGGCATGCGTACTTTGTCATGCCCTGGATCGACAGCCTCACATTGGATGACTACATCAAGAGCGCCCCGCTCTCCTACATGCAGAAGGTCCGGCTAGTCGGCAAGATCTGCGACGCCGTAAGCCACGCACACCAGCGCGGCGTCATGCACCTGGACCTCAAACCCACCAACGTGCGGGTGGATTCGAGTGGCGAACCGATCGTGATGGACTTCGGCTTGGCCCGCCTGATCGAGTCCGATCTCACCGAGGCCTCCGGGCGATCCCTGGGGGCTGCGGGGACACCGCTGTACATGGCCCCCGAGCAAATCGACAACCGCGATGACCTGGACGTCCGCGCGGACGTGTACGGTTTGGGCCTCCTGGTGTATGAGGCTCTGGTAGGGCGCCGGGCGAAGGGAGCCCAGTTGACCCGCACACAGTTGCCCTCGCTGGACATCGCCCGAGAGGAGCCCCCGGCGCCGCGATCGGTTGCGCCGAAGCTCCCTCGGGAGCTGGCTGCGATCATCACCCGGGCCATCGAGGTGGATCCAGACCGGCGCTACCAGACCGCCCAGGCTCTCCATGATGATCTGCGCGCGTACCAGGCTGGCAAACTCGTGCAGGCCAGGGCCCACCAACGCTCATACCGCATGCGTAAGTGGATTCAACTGCACCGAGAAGCGGTTGTCGCCCTGGGGCTGATTGGGATGATCATGGCGTTCGGTGTGGCCACGCGCCTCTACCTGACCAAGGTCGCGGAAGATCGCTTGGCAGACGTCGAAGCCATGCGCGAAGAGACGTTTGCTCGTCTGGTCCAGAGCGAGCAGGAAGCGCGCCCGCACATGTACACCCTGAGCAGAACCTTGAACTACCTGATTGACGCCTTCGAGGAGACCGAATTGCTGGCCAGCGAGAACGGCAATTGGGAACTGGCTGATGCCTGCTTCGAGAAGGCCGAACGCATCCGGGCCCAACTAGAAGAGCTGGCCCCCACCCCGGTGCCCACGGAGGAAGCCTCCCCGTGAGGCGAGCGGATTGCGTTGGCGGAACGGCGAGGCGTCCGCACCAGGTTCGGTCACAATACCGGAGAGGCGAAGGACAAGCCCATGTCATTGAGTCTGGACTCCGTCGCCTCCCCGGCAGCTCGCCAGTATCTGGCGCTGAAATCCGCCACCGGCATCGGACCGATCCTCGCCCAGCGCCTGATCGCGCACTTCGACGGGATTGATGGCGTCTTTGCAGCCTCCGTCAGAGAACTGGCCCAAGTGGAACGGATGAGTTCCAAGCGGGCGGGGGCCGTTCAGGCGATGCGCGACCAAGAGTGCATCGGAGACGAACTACAGCTCGCCGCCGAGCGGGGTGTTCGTATCGTGTGCCCGCTGGACGAAGACTACCCGGCGGCGCTCACGTACATAGACGACCCGCCGGTCTGCCTCTACGTCGCGGGGGACATCCGGCGTCAGGACATGCTCGCGATGGCGATCGTCGGAGCCCGGCGCTGCACGCGGTACGGAGCTGAACAAGCCCGCAGATTCGGAACGCTGCTGGCCCAGGCGGGGTTTACCGTGGTGTCCGGGCTGGCTCGGGGCGTGGACGGGCTGGCCCACGAAGGGGCGCTGGAAGCGGGCGGAAGAACCGTTGCCGTGCTGGGCAACGGGCTTACCGAAATCTATCCCGCGGAGCACACCGGGCTTGCCGAGCGCATCCGCCAATCCGGTGCGGTGATCAGCGAGCTACCAATGACCACCCCGCCGGACTCGGGCAACTTTCAACCACGCAACCGAGTCATTGCCGGGATGTGCCTGGGCACGTTGGTCATCGAAGCCACCCAGCGCAGCGGGGCGCTGCTGACCGCGCGATTCGCCACCGAGTACAATCGTGAGGTGTTTGCCATCCCCGGGCGCATCGACACACCCGAGGCGGCAGGTACGAACGCGCGTATCCGCAATGGCGAAGCCAAGCTGGTGACCTGCCTGGCAGACATCCTGGACGAGCTGGGGGAGGTGGGGCGTCTGATGCCCTTTGCCGGAGCGTCCAATCCGGAGACTCCGACGGAGCAGGCTGTTCTGTCCGTGGAGCGCTTCGATGAGAACCAGCAGCGCGTGCTGAACGCGCTGGGTAGCGAAGAGCTCACCGTGGATACCCTCGTCGATGAGACCGGCTTGCCGATCTCCAAGATCACCTCCACGCTCATGTCTCTGCAATTGTGCGGCGCCGTCCGGCAGCTCCCCGGACAGCGGTTCGTTTGCCTCCGCGGCAACTCCCCTTCGTGAGCATGTCAGCCGGAGACGGCCCTGACCACCGGATGCTTGCACGCGACACCCGCCCCCGCTATCGTGACACGGCGTTTCTGCAGCAGGGCAGGTACGTCTAGCATGGGCGTGCGGTTGCGCTTCGAGCGACCGACACGGACCACTTGCCGGGGCAGCGCCATGAGACCCACACGTCCTCCCTGGCCGGGACTGGCCAAACCGTTGGAGGCGCTGGTCTTCCTGCTCCCGCTGATCGTGTTCTCGGAGGTGGTTTCGGTCGGTCTGTCTTCCGAGGCGCTCTCGGCAAGTTCCGGACGGGTCGTTTCGTTTCACCTGCTGCGGATCTTCTTTGGGCTATTCGGTTCCACGGGCATCCTCATGCCCGCGTTGGCGGTGGTGGGCATCCTGTTGGGTGCCCAGGTGGCATCGCGCCGCCCGTGGAAGGTGCGTTGGTCTGCGGTGGTGTTGCTGCCGGTGGAAGCTGTCGGGCTGGCCCTGCCGCTTATTCTGCTCAACCACTGGGTGCAGCTGGCTGGTGTGGGAGACTCAGTCGCCGACGGGCTGGGAGCTGCCGCCCTGGGAGTCGGCGCGGGAATCTATGAAGAGTTGATCTTTCGGTTGGTGTTGATCTCCATCGTGGTGGTCATCGGTTCGGATCTGCTGGGCCGGCCACGAGACTGGACCTTGGTCGCGGGCGTGCTGCTGTCCGCCCTGCTCTTCGCCGCCCACCACCATCCTCCGGTGGGAGCAGACCCCTTTGACGCCGGGCGCTTCGTGTTTCGGACGCTGGCCGGTGGGTATCTGGGGGGGGTGTTCGTGTTGCGCGGTTACGGTTCGGCAGCCGGAACGCACGCAGCCTACAACCTCGTGGTGCTGTGGTTAAGCTGAACCGGCGCATCACCCCGGCCAGTAGTAGCGCACGATCTGCTCCGCCGGCTCGCGGAAGGTGACCAGGGCAATCCCGCAGCACGCCAGGACAACAGCGCGCAGCTTACGTCTGGTGAAGGGTTCCTTGAGCACCACCGTCGCCAGAATCAGGGCGAACACCACCGTGGTCTGGTTGAGGATGCTGGCCACCGAAGCATGGGTGTACTTGAAACCGGCGATCCAAAACACCGTCGCCAGGTACATCGCCAGCACCGATCCGGGGATCAACGCCTTCCACTCTCGCGACGGCCGAAACACCGACCAATACGCCCGACGCCGCGGAGACGCCAGAGACATCATCCCCAGCGCAATGGTCCCCGCACAAGCCCGGATCGTGGTCGCCCAGAAGACCGGAAACCCGGCGGCGTCCAGGACCGGCTTGGCGATCACAATACCCAGCGCTATCATGCCCATTGCCAAGGCACCGATCAAGACGCCCAGGGCCAGTTGGGCACGAGTTCGCCCTGGGGGCGCCGGATGCCGCGACGAGGTGGCCACGCCAAAGAGAATCAGCCCACCCCCGACGTAGACCGGCCAGCCCAGCGTCTCCGACAACAGCAGAGCTGACAGAACGATGACAAAGGGACTGTAGAGACAGTCCACAATCGAGAGAATGCCCAACCCAACCTGGTTCAGGCTGAAGAGCAGCAGGGTGTCCGCCAAGGCGATCCCGATCACGCCACTGACTGCCAGAATGCACACGTCCGCCAGCGAGAAACCAGCCAACGTCGCGAGCCCTTCACGCAGAAAGACCAGTGTTGCGGATAGGAGCACCAACCCGACGGCGTTCTTGAACAGATTGAGCGCCAACGGAGGGACGCGCTCACCGCTGTGCTTGAACAGCACCAAAGCCCCGGCCCACGTGAGTGCGGCCAGTAGCGCGAACAACTGTCCCAATGAATGCTGGTCCATCAGTACACCATACCACCGATAGCATGCCACCTCGATCAGCCCGGCGCAAACCAGCGCATGCGCCTGGGAGACCAACCGCCACCCGGACGGTGCGTATGGGAAACCCGACGGCGACGAGGAGTGTCCAACGTCGCGACTGCCATTCCTGCTCGATGCGGAAGAGGTCCCGATCCACTTGGCAGGTTCGGTTCGAGCACGCACCCGTGCTGGGGCAGCCCTCGGGCAGGATCACCGCCTTGGGGGTTCAGGCGCTAGTCCAGGAAGCTGAGCACTCTCTCAACCTCCTCGATGCTGCCCAGAATCAACGGCGTGCGCTGATGCAGAGAGTCGGGGGTTTTCTTCAGGATACTCTGTTTGCCATCCGAGGCGGCTCCTCCAGCCTGCTCCGCCAGAAACGCCAGCGGGTTCGCCTCGTACAAGAGACGCAGCTTGCCGTTGGGGGCTTTGGCGGTAGGCGGATAGAGGAACACGCCCCCGCGCAGCAGGGTGCGATGAAAGTCGGCGACCAGCGATCCGATATAGCGCAGGCTGTAGTTACCGGCGTCCTTGGTCTTGGCCCATTCCAGATAGCGCTGGTAGCCCTGGGGGAACGTGCCGCGATAGGCTTCGTTGACGCTATACATCTTCCCCGCAACGGGCATCTTCACGTTCTCGCGGGTGAGCACGAACGCGCCGAACGAAGGATCCAGGGTGAACATGTGTACGCCGTTTCCGGTGGTGTAAGCCATCACCGTACTACTGCCGTAAACCACGTATCCGGCGGCGACCTGGTTCATGCCCGGTTGCAGGCATTCCGCCAGTGGCTTATCAGTCTTGGGCGTATCGGAACGGCGTTGCATAATCGAGAAGATCGTGCCAATCGAGACGTTGACGTCGATGTTGCTGGAACCGTCCAGCGGGTCGAACAGGACGATGTACTTGCCCTTCTCGCCCACGTCTTTGGCGACGATGGGTTCGTCGTCCTCCTCGGAGACCATCAAGCCGACGTTTTCGCGATACCCCAGACAGCGGACGATGGTATCGTTGGCGATTTGGTCAAGTTTCTGTACGAGCTCGCCCTGTACGTTGGAAGTTCCGGTTCCGCCCAGGACGTCGCGGATTCCGGCGTTGCGCACGTTGGACTCGATAATCTTGGTCGCCAACGTAATGCCGCCGAGCATCCAACTGAAGTCCCCGGTGGCGGTGGGGTAGGCGCGTTGGGCTTCCTGGATGTGCTGCCCGACGGTGATGATCGGTTTTCCGGAGGTAGTCGCCGGTTCCATTTGGTTTGACTCCAGGGGTGAAAATGGGTCGTTTCCATGCGCGAGCGTAACCCCTGGAATCGCCCATTGCAACGCCCGGAAAACCACTCCGGCAGCATGTCAAACCCGGAGACCAAGGCATGACCGCCGCGGGCAGGTGGTGATCCGCAAAGCTGGCCGGCGGGAGGGCAACGCGCTCGAAAGCGGAAGGCGATGATGCTCGGGCAGGGGACGATTCCACTGTCCGCCTAGCCATGGCGGCGTCGCCCACGCTCGGGGGATCGGTCCTCGCGGGTTGGCACGCCGTTTGCATGAATCCTCTCCTGCCGCACGGGGGGGAGTCGCAGCCGCCCTTTGCGGGGGTGGCGAGTTTGTGGTTAAAGTCGGGCAGCCGAACTCCGAACTGAAATACCTCCTGGGCGGCAGCAGGGTTTCCTGGAAGAGGCGCGCAAAATCTCGCTTGATTCGCGGATTGTGCCCCATGCTCCTCGTCGAGAAGTGTCAGACCTTCGCCAGGGGGAGGTCCCCTGGGAGGTTAGACTATTGGTTGATTCCGTTTTGGGTATGGCGTATCACCCCGGCTGGACGGTACGGCGTTTCGGGTGTGAGAGCCGCCAAAAGGAGATGCAAGATGGCTAGTGCAGTGGACACCTTCATGGCGGGGGTGATCGCCAAGGATCCCGAACAGAGAGAGTTCCACCAGGCGGCCCAAGAGGTGGTCGAATCGCTGATGCCGGTGCTGGACAAGCATCCGGAGTATCGCAAGGCGAAGATCCTCGAGCGGATCGTCGAGCCCGAACGGGTGATTCAGTTTCGGGTCCCCTGGGTGGACGATTCCGGCGAGGTCCAGGTCAACCGCGCCATGCGGGTGGAGTTCAACAGCGCGATCGGGCCTTACAAGGGCGGGCTCCGCTTCCACCCCTCGGTGAACCTGGGGATCATCAAGTTCCTCGGTTTCGAGCAGGTCTTCAAGAACGCCCTGACCACCCTGCCCATGGGCGGCGGCAAGGGCGGGTCGGACTTCGACCCCAAGGGCAAGAGTGATAACGAGGTTATGCGTTTCTGCCAGAGCTTCATGACCGAGCTATGCCGGCACATCGGGCCTGATACCGACGTCCCCGCGGGTGACATCGGCGTGGGCGGACGAGAGATCGGCTTCCTGTTTGGGCAGTACAAGAAGGTCCGCAACGAGTTCACCGGTGTGCTCACCGGCAAGGGGCTCAACTGGGGCGGCAGCCTGATTCGCCCGGAGGCGACCGGCTACGGCCAGGTGTACTTCGCCGAGGAGATGCTCAAGACGCGCGGCGACAGCTTCAAGGGCAAGAAGGTGGTCGTGTCCGGCTCGGGTAACGTAGCCCAGTACGCTGCTGAGAAGGTTATCGAGTTGGGCGGGAAGGTCCTGACCTTCTCCGACTCTTCCGGCTTCATCATGGACGAGGGCGGCATCGACCAGGCCAAGCTCGCTTTCGTGATGGACCTGAAGAACGCCCGTCGCGGTCGGATCAAGGAATACGTCGACAAGTACCCCAAGGCCACCTATCAGGCCACCGACTCCAACGCCTCGTGCAACCCGCTCTGGGAGGTCAAGTGTGACGTGGCTCTGCCCAGCGCCACCCAGAACGAGATCAACGCCGAGGACGCCAACAACCTGATCAAGAACGGCTGCTACTGCATCTCGGAAGGGGCGAACATGCCCAGCACCCCCGAGGCGGTAAACGTGTTCATCGAGGGCAAGGTCCTCTACGGTCTGGGCAAGGCTGCCAACGCCGGCGGCGTGGCCGTTTCCGGCCTGGAGATGTCCCAGAACTCGATGCGCCTGGGTTGGTCGCGCGAGGAGGTCGACAGCAAGCTCCAGGGGATCATGAAGGCCATCCACAAGAACTGCGTCGATACCGCCGAGGCCTATGGAGCGCCGGGCAACTACATCGTCGGCGCCAACGTCGCCGGTTTCCTCAAGGTCGCCGACGCGATGCTGGCTCAGGGCGTCGTCTAGTACGAATTGTCGTTTCTCCTTCAACAACGGAAACGGGGCGGAACCGGATCTTCGGTCCCGCCCCTTTCCCGTTTTCCGCCTGTACAACCCATGCGCTGGGTGCCATGCTCATCCCGCAGGGTGAGCATGTTGTCCGTGCAGCGGTTTGACGTTACGGACGGTCATGGCCCAGGTCTACCAGCGACCGATCGGAGCATGGCCACGCTGCGCGACGGCCATGGCACCCAGCGCGGGGAGACACCCGAAGGTTGAGGGTTGGTTGCAGCCGGGCGTAGGCAAGAGTAGACTCTACACGTCCCGCCATGGTCGGCGCGGCTGCGGGGATTCGGCATCCGGAATGAGCGCAAACACACTACCGCAAGCCCGTCGATTCGCACGCCATGCAGTCCTGCTGATAGCCTTCGTAGCGGCGGGTTCGGGATGTGCCCCTCAGTGGTATCTGTCCTACGCCGAGGTGGAGCAAGCCAGGGTCCGGGATCGGCAGCGCGGGCGTCCGGAGCAGGACATTCTGGTGTTCTACAAGGACCACCTGGACGCCAAGTCGGGCCAAATGCAGGACGTCCTGGATTCCCCCAAGGTCAAGCCCCTCCTGGCGGACAAGTATCGCTGCATCCTGGTCACCGACTTCAGTCTGAACCAGCGCTACGTCGCCCAGTACGGCGTCGATGCCGCCCCCGCCCTGGTGGTGATACACCCGGACGGGACCTTTCACGCCCGAACCGAACTGCTCTCTGCGGAGCAGACCCGAGGCTTCCTGACCCAAGCCAAAGGACCCGGCGCCTCCCCCGCAACCGATTTGCAGATTCTCCCGGTCCCGAGCTACGACTGGAAGAACATCTACGAGGAGGCTGTGGATCTGGCCCGCCGGCAGAACCGCCCCCTGCTAGTCCTCTACAAATCCTGGTTGTCCGCGGAATCGACCGAACTGTTGAATCGTCTGTCTCGGCCTCGGGTCCAGCGCCTGTTCGGTGAGATGGTCCACTGCATCCTGGATTCTGACTACCGACCCAATCGCCCCCACGTCGCCCGCTATGGTATCGATCCTGATCGGGTCCCCGCCCTGGTCGTCGTCCGGCCGGATGGAACCTACCACCGATTGGTAGGCCTGCCCTCTCTCGAGCAGTTGGTCAGGTTCGCCGTCGGCTCGCGGAGCCCCGGCCAGGTCGCCTCGGGGGGCGGGCGGAAGGGTGTCGATGCGGAGTTGGTGTGGCAGTACAGCTATGACCGTGCCCGGATCGCCGCTCAGCGACAGGATCGTCCGCTGTTCATCTTCTACCATTCGGTCTTCACCGAAGCCTCCAACCGCAGCGCCCGGCTGTTCGAAGCCCCCGAGGCGGCGGTTCTGCTGGGCGATGCCGTGCCCTGCCACCTCGACTGGGCCATCGTCCGCAATCGCGAGGTCGCCGCTCGGTTTGCCCTCGAGGAACCGCCCGGCTACGTGGTCCTGCGCCCGGACGGAACCTACCACGCCCGATCCGGACCGATCACCGTTGAAGAGCTGGCAGACTTGCTCCACGCCGCAGAGAAGCCGGGAGCGCACCCGACCGACCACGCAAAGTAAGTGCTGGCGAGTAGAGGAGGGGGCTCCATCAGAGCCCCGAGCGCCAGCGAGTGGCTCAGAGAACCACGTTTCGTCTGCGAAAGCTCCGCGCCGGGGCTTGGGCTGCTGATCGGACTCGCGTCGGCATTTGGGACTCGACGCTCGAACCACTACAATACACTTGGCGAGCCGCCGCCCCCGGGCAGGTGTGCTAGCCTTGTGGAGAACCGGAACCGCAGGGCCACTCCCTGCCGGTTGCTGCTCGGCCCGGATAACCCCCCAGAGGACCACGCGAGGCGGGAGTTGAGACGTATGGGTGACTCACCTTTTTCACCAATCGAGCAGGCGTTCGACGATTTGCGCGCCGGCCGCATGATCGTCCTCGTGGACGACGAGGACCGGGAGAATGAAGGCGACCTGGTGGTCGCGGCGGAGAAGGTAACGCCCGAAGCGATCAACTTCATGCTCACTCACGGGCGGGGAGTGTTGTGTCTGCCTATGGCTCGCCAGCGCTGTGAACAACTGAACCTCCACTTGCAGACCTCCGAAAACACGACGAGCTTCGGAACCGCGTTCACCATTCCGGTTGATGCCCACAGCCGCTTCGGGGTAACCACGGGAGTGTCGGCGCGCGATCGCTGTATGACGATCGACGTCGCCACGCGCGACGACTCCACGCCCGGCGACCTGGTCCGGCCCGGTCACGTTTGTCCGTTGATGGCCCGGGACGGCGGCGTCCTGGTGCGGGCGGGCCAGACGGAGGGCTCGGTGGACCTGGCCCGTCTGGCCGGTCTCAAGCCCATGGCCGTCCTGATCGAGATTCTCAACGAGGACGGCACCATGGCGCGGGTGCCCGAGCTTACCCGCTTTGCGGCCCAGCATAAGCTGAACATGTACACCGTTGCCGACGTGGTCGAACACCGCATGCAGCGCGAGCGCTTCGTCCAGCGCGGGGCGGAGGTCAGGTTTCCCACGCCTTTCGGCGACTTCACACTCATCGAGTATCGCTCGCCGGTGGACGCCGAACCACACCTGGCCCTGTGTAAGGGCGGGGTGGGTGAGCGCGACGAAGCGGGTAATCCGATTGAGCATCCCGAAGCGGTGCTGATCCGCGTCGAGTCGGAGTGCATGACCGGTCACGTGTTCCACTCGTCGCGGTGC
>JAAEQG010000520.1 GCA_024231775.1 bacterium | reverse complement strand
GCAACTCCGTGCTGACCCGCTCACCCAGATTCGTCATCGCATGAACCCCATCTCCCGAGCCCGGTCCCGGACCCGACAGGCGGCATTCTACCAACTGCCAGAGGACTCGACACCGCACCGGCCGAACCACGGGCAAACGAGTTTGCCAGCACCACCCTCCGCATGAAAACCGGCCGATCGTACACCCCAGCCCCCGGAGGGGGTGCAGGAATAAAGCCCAGGGTGAGCGAAGCGAGCCCTGGGAAAACGAGCCTCCCCGGAGAGAGCCCCCAGCGGGGGCGAAGGAAAGTGTCGGCATGCGACTACGGGTGCCCCATGCTGACTCCATAGAAGCTCATTGGGGTGCTGGCTTCGGGAGAGGCTATGACCGCCGCTTCGAACCCCGCTCCGACAACGTCTTACAACTCGATTCTTGACAAACTACTATGCGCGTAGTAAGTTTGCGATAGACATAGTAGGAGAGGCATCACATGGGTGAGACCATGCCGCACATCACCGCGGCGGAACTACGCATCATGAAGGTCCTGTGGAAGCTCGAATCGGGCACGGTTCGACAGACACTGGAGGCGCTCCCCGCGACCGGGGATGAGTCACCGGCCTACACAACCATCATGACGCTCATGAAGCAACTGGCGGAGAAGGGAGCCCTGGAGGTCGATCGCGAGCGTCAGCCTTTCGTCTACACGCCAGCGATCCGCCGTGAGCAGGTTCTTGCTCAGCGGCTGGCCAGCTTTGTGCAGACCGTGTTCGACGGCCAGGCCGCGGACCTTGTCCTCCACTTGGCGGAGGAGGCGGAGCTGTCCGCCGAGGATCTGCGGCGGATCGAGAGCAAGATCCAACAGCGCGAGCAGCAGGAGCGCCGCAGTCGTACGCCGCGCTCTTCGCGCAAGAGGAAGAAACCATGAGCGAGGCCCTTCCCTTCGAGTACCAGGCGGTCTCGGCGCTGGTCCTGGCATGGCTGGTGCGGGCACTCCTGTTTGGGACGCTGCTGGCCGGGCTGACTTGGCTGCTGACCAGGGCCACGCGGCGCAGCCTCCACCCAGCCATAGAGTGTGCGCTGTGGTCCATCGTGTTGCTCAAGTTCGTGATCCCCGCTGGTCCGGGATCTTCGCTCTCATTAGCCAGCATCTGTGACAGCCTGTCTCGATATGCGCCAACGGTCGCACCCTCTGGCGGCTTGGCGGAGCTTGATCCAGCCCAGGCGATCACTGCCGGCGCGTTTGACGCACCGCACCCGGTTGCTCTGCCTGACCGGCAGCCGCCCGGCTGGGCGGTATTGCTGACCGGTCTGTACGCCACCGGCGCGGCGGTTCTTCTAGTGCTTCGGATACGTGGGTATCGCACCTTCGTCGCCCACTGCCATGGGCTGCCGGCAGCGGGTAGGGGGGTTCGTCAACTCGTCGCCCACACCTGCCGGCGGCTCGGCCTGCGCCGCGTACCCGCCGTGCGCATCAGCGAAGACCAGGCTGCCCCGTTTGTGCTCGGGACTTTCCGTCCGTTCCTGGTACTACCCCGCCGCCAGTTCGTTCGGCAGGACGAGTTGGAGACGGTTATCGTGCACGAGCTGACTCACCTCCGGCGGGGGGACATGTTCGTGCGCTACTTGCAGTGGCTTGCCGGAACGCTGCTGTTCTTCTGGCCCGTCGTTGCCTGGGTGAACCGGCGCATCGACATGACCCGCGAGCACGCCTGTGACGCTTGGGCCTTACGTCACGGGAGGCTCACTGCCGGCCAATACGCGCGGGTGTTGCTGAACGCGATTCAGCCGCGGCGCCTCAGCCGGCTGGCGTATCAGCCCGCCTGCATGGCGGGCACGAGTTCCAACATCGAAAGGAGAATCGACATGATTCTGGAGTCACCCGAGAGTCCCCCGAGGCGCCGCGCATGGGGCCTGCTGGCCCTGGCATTTGTGCTGGCCTGGGGCACGTTCGCTCTAACCGGAGCCGCCAAAGACACCGATACCGACTGGGCGCCGACCGAGGAGGACGTGGAGTCCCGCGCCGCCGCCCTGTTGGCCCGCCTGATCGACGAGCACCCCGTCGCTGACCTGGACGAAGACGGCGAGGTCACCCGCCTGGAGAGCTATCCGTTCTTTATCTCGGTAGCGATGTACAATAACGGGTCGATCATCAAAGCATACCCCGAAGCCGACCTGGACAGCGACGGCAGGCTCGAATTCGAAGAGGCCTACGACTGGGTTCGAGGCCACCCACTCATGAAGGAGGTCAAGCTCAAAGGCAAAGCCATCTACGGGGATGCTCTAAAAGAGGGCGCCACCGAAGACGAGGCTAAGAAACGCGCCAAGATCGAAACGATCGAACCACGGATGGCCGTCTATCACGTCGTCCTCGAGCTGCGCGAGTGGCTATTGGACGAGATGAACACCGACGTCCTCCCGCGGAAGGTCGTAGCCGCCAACGCCAAGATCGAAAAGCTGGAGCAGGAGCGTAAGGCCAAGTGGGCGCACAAGAAGGGCAAGAAGGGGATGAAGACCAAGTCCGACGTGCTCGCAAAGAAGGCCCAGGGGATGGAGCACAAGATCGCCGAACTCCGCGACAAAGCCGCCGAACTCAAAGACTCAGACTCGGTCGAGTATCAGGAGAAAGCCAAGAAGCTCGAAGCCAAGGCCGACCATCTCGAGGACGACCTGGTCAAGATCGAAGCCAAACTCGCCAAGGCAAGACAAGCGGAGGCTGAGAAGAACTGATACCAGGTCCAGGGACGACTGTGCCGATCAACGAGCCGCGGACTTCAGTCCGCGCGGCCGCTCAAACGCGAGCACCTGGATGATCGGACATCGGGCGATCAACGCAATTGAACTGGATCTCGTATGATCCCTCCAGCCGCAACCACCTCACGATCAAGAGGCGTGAGGTAGCGGCTGGTCAATTCGGATAGTGGCACCACTATCAGCGCCCCGTGCAGCCCAGCGCTCCACGGGGCGGTTCTCCATTGTCCCAGCCCCCGTAGCGTCACCCCTTGTGGGTGCTGAATACGCCCTGGCGCTATCGTAAAGGGGGGCGATTTCGGGGCAAATGTCTCTGATAAACGTCAGCCCCCTTAGCGCCCCTTGCAGGGTGGGTCAGACAGAACCCCACAAGGGGTGAAAGGCACAACCCCACCAGGGGCACCTGCCATTCTAGCACCCCTGGAACCACCCCCGCAAGGCACCCTTGCACCCCCTGGCCGCTTGGCCACTGTCCAAGTCCTGCCCCAGACGGATGTTTGGGGATTGTTCGGGCAGGCGGGCAATCGACCCGGATTCCGGGGCGGGGGTTTCCGGTTGTTGGCGTTTCCACCCGTGATAGACTGCCATCGGAGACCACGTCATGAGTGAAAACAAGACCATCGGCATCATCGTTGCGGCGGGTTGCGGAATTGCGTTAATCGTGATTGTAGGGATTGTCCTGTCCAAGAATGCTAAGGCCGCAGCCCGTGAGAAAGAAATCGCAACCTTGGCGGCGCAACTCGGCGAGTCGGTCTCCAAGTCTGACGACTACATCCGAGACCGGGACTTTGAGCGAGCAGCATCGACCCTCCAGGCAATTGAGCCGAGTATCGTCACCATCGGTGATTACTCCCTCAAGGGGCAATACGATCAAGCGATGAGTAGGGTGGCGAGCGCCGAGCGAGACTGCAAGGCAAAGGTCAAGACCGGTTGGGCGGTATTCGAGGGGAAGTTCATTTCACCGGACCAAACCCAACGGATTGTCGCCGACAGAAAGCGGAAGCAAGAAGAAGAAATTCGACGGGCGGAACACGAGCGCAAGTTAGCCGAGGTTGTCGCTGACGAGAGGCAGGACACCCCCGGCAAGTCGCAAGTCTTGCTCAAAGTGGTCGTCCACGAAAGGCCGAGTAAGTCGGCGTTGCGAGCCCTCCTGCAATCGTTATTCGACAAAGCTAGGCAGCGAGGTGGCTTCAAGTTCCGGCAGCATCCCAACGCTGTGTACATCTATGCGTATGGCCCGAATGCAGAACCCGAGGGGGCAGTGTGGATCGGCATGGCGAGCTACAATGAAAACACCGGAGACTCAAAGCCCGAGATTCGCATTTCGGATTCACGATTAGAAGCGGCGTTTGAGAAAGCCTCAGTCAAGGCAGGGTTATCTGAAAGGCAGCGAAAACAAGTTTTTTGGGAGTCCGGTTCGATTGAAAACCGGGAAATGGCGGTTTTGGAAAAGGCACTGCTGGCTGGGAAAAGGGATGAGGGGGTGGCAGAAGCCGACCGCATCACGGCAAGCGGCGAGCGTGAACTCAGGCGCAAGTACGGTCTGACCGAAGAGGAGTTACTGAAAATCAAATGGGAGGGAGCCACGAAGGGCTGGCCGATGCCTTGATGGTTCAACTACTGTCCCACCGAAACCTATCACGGGTCGCTCCACTTGGGGCGGCCCGTTTTGTCATCCCTACCCTTACCGTTGGGACTTCGGCCACAGCGACCGTTCCTCTGGGACACCACAAGGGGCAAAGACAACCCCACTACAGGCACCTACCGTTCTACCACCCTGCAACCTGTACCCAACCTGACCGGCATCACCCCCAAGCGGCCTGCTCAGCCCTTGGTACATCGGCCTAAGGGGCACCCAGGCCCACCCTTTGCCTCCGTAAGTCGGCTTGCGCCAGGAAGTTACAGCGGTTTCAACTTGGCCGTCCGATACTCCATAATGCTATCTAGCTACATCGGTGAAGGGAGGGGTGTTGTTCCCCCCCGAGAGGGATGAAGATGGACACGTTGTGAAAGGGAGACACGGCAATGACAAAATATCGTTCGAAGGTGCTTAGGTTTACCCTCGGAAGTTGGGCCGCAGCAGGCTTCTTGATGGGGGCGCTGATTGGCTGCGGGAGCGCCGGGAACTCTGACCGTACGACCTCGATCCTGGTCGAGCACTCGCCTTCCTCTTCCCCCTCCTCGTCCTCCTCGGGGCACGCAATCTCTACGACCTTACGGACCATGTGCCCTGACTTCAACGATGCAGAGATTGCTCGAATGCTGGACAAAATGAGGGCGCGCTTCAATGAGGGTATGTCGCTGCTAGAAGCGCACGCTGGCGCGGGAGGCCAATGCATCGGGTTGACTCGGACGGAAGTGAGTGGCGTTGCGTGCGGGTTGTGCGGTGCGGCCGGTGTCTTGGAGGTATGGGGCGACGATGACCCCATGACGAGCATGTGCCCGTCACTCACCGATGGCCAGATTGGCACCCTAGTGGATGACTTGACACAGCGTCATGGGTACGGCGATTCGCTCGCAGAAGCGCGCAGAGGTGTAGGTAGACGGTGCATAGACAATTGGGCTGGGGCGGAGGCCGTCACCGAATGCGCGTTCTGTGAGGGAGCAGCAGTCATCGAGGTTTGGACGAAGTGATTCAGAATTCGAGATTGGGGGCTGATTTCCTCGCCGCCAGTCCAGGACCATTTCGCCGGTTCCGATTGCGCCGGTCCCAGCCACCTTGCTTTGAACGACTGCCGAGAGTCCCGAGGCAACTACGACCCCTAGGACGAGAAGCGACCTGCTAGACCAGCTACCCCCTGTAGGCCCTGCAACCTTGAGGGGAGCCACCGTCCCTGTCCTGACCTGAAGAGGCCGGCGAGGACAGCACAAGGGAGTGCCCCTGCCGTAGTTACGTTTTGAAGGATGCGACGGCAAGCAGGATGCTTGCGATAGGGCGTCCGGTCGAGTTGCCGAGTTCGATGCTCTCGGAGACGGAGACGACCCGTATCCCACGGTCGGCAGAACGGCCACCCCAGCAGGGAAGGCGCACGATCTTCGCCCCATCCCCTCGCCGCATCCACGCGGGTCCGGATCCGAACGGTAGTTGGCTTCACTTGTTTCGGCCCGCTCGCCGCCAGGGGGCCTGACAGCAACTCCCATGGTACCCACGCCTCCCAGCCGAACCCCATACCTGGCACACCGAATAGACAAAGCCGAGGAGTCGCATGTGCGGCCCCCCGGCTTGTCGTCAAGCGAAGGATAGTCTCTTGTGCGCCTGCGGCGTCAGTCTTCCATAGTCGTCTTGGAGTACTTCTCGTACAGCTCCTCATCGCGGCGTTCCAGGTCCGCTTCATCCCGGAACACTCTGGTCACTTCGGTGTCGTCTTTGCGAATGGTGACCTCGATTTCGCCATCGGGATTGACCCGGAAGGTCTGCCTCGCCTGGCTGATGTCGAACACGAACGAATTCTCGCCATCTTCACCGAACCAGTTGAAATGGGGGGCTTCCTTCATGCGAAACTTGAAGTGCTTGCGAGCTTCGTCCACGCTCCGGTTGGCTTCCTCGATGGCCCCGCGCGATTCTTCCATGGCCTCTTCGAGTTGCTTCTTCCATTCCTCGCGCGCTCCTTCAAGGTGAAGCGTGTGAGGCCCCTTACCGAACTGGCGCAAGCGGAAGATGTTGTCATCCTCCGCCCCGATGTGAATCTCGACCTGGGAGCCCTCGGAAACCTGCTCGTAGATTTCGTACGCCTCTTCGTCAGCGGCCATCAAAGCCTCCGCATCAGCATACGTGGCTTCCGTCGATACTCCCTCGTCGGCCCGCGTAACCACAATGTCGCCATCATCTTCCTGAGCCACCGTGATCGTTTCGCCGTCGCGGATCCGGACCACACTAACGGACTTGCGCTCGTCTTCGTCGGCGTACATTTTGATGCTGATCTGGTCGTCGCTCGGGAGGGCCTCGCGGATCTCCTCCGGTAGATCATCCATCTCCGCCAGGTCGCCCAGCAGTTGCACCGTCCAGTTACCGTCCTCGTCCTTGGAGAGAATCTTGCCGTGCTGGGTGATGACCTCGTGGGTGACCTCGTCCGGACCATGCCGATACACCCAGCCGATCTTCTGCTCCGGTCGGGAGCCCAAGGTGACGTTCACGTTCACTGCTTCACCGTCGCGCAGCACCTTCACAGCCATCGTGGCCCCGGGCTCGATCCCGCCGATGGTCTTAGCCAAACCGCCGACACCATCCGAGACCGCCTCCCCATTAACCGTCACGATGATGTCATGCTTCGCCAGCCCCGCCTTTTCCGCCGGACTGTCTTCGACGACATTGACGATCATCACCCCCTCATCGGCCACCGGCAGATGCGCCGCCAAGGCTTCGGAAACCTCCGCCAACTGCACCCCCAACCAGCCGCGCGACGAGTCCTCGTCCCCAAGACCCACGGCGTAGACCTTGGCCACCTTGCATCCGGCCTTGCCCGCCGGAGCCTTCGCACAGTACACGCGGGCGGCGCAGTCCGCGCCGGCTACGCCCTCGGTCACCGTATACGTGGCGACCGCGCCGTCGGCGCTGTCCGCGTCCACCGTCACCGTTACCGTCGCCGCACCCACCTGCTCCGTATCCTCCAATGCCAGGCACGGATACACGTAGGCCAACACAGCTATCAACGCCACCGTAAAGCAAATCAGTTTCGGACTCATGGTTATACTCCTCGGTCAGGAAGCCAATCTTCGTGTTGCTAGAGGTCCCCCCCCACTGGACGCGGCCACAACCCGGTACCCGGTTGCTGACGCGAGCGGGTGCGCTCGACCTCGATCAAATAAATATTTCCGTCACTTCCCCTCACGCCATAGTACCCGCGGTCTATGGCCCGATCGGTCCGGGCGGGGCGATTGTCCACCGGGATGATCCCGCCCTGCCACTGCGCCGATTGCACCGGGACCGCCTGCTGCCGAACCGGCGCCGGCGCCCCCTGCGACGCCACATCACCCACCGACGACGGACTGGTGTTCACCCCCGGGAGAATCCAGACCGCAGCCAGCAGCGCCGCAGCCACTGCACCGGGCAGCAGCCACCAAGCCCGGTGATAGCTTCGCGCCACTAGGGGCAGATCCTGGTCTAAGAAGTCCGTCGCTACGGCGCTCGAGTTCCACTGTGAACGTAGCGTGTCAACCGCAAGATCATCCAGCTCCTGGTGACGCTCCAGCAAAGCTCTGGCTTCGGGGTTGCGGATGAGCTCGCAGTCGAGCTCATGCTGCTCTGCTTCGCTGAGTTCCCCGTCCAGGGATCGGTTGATCAGCCGCTCCAGGTTTTCGTCGAACTGCATCATGGTCAGACCTTGCCCTGCAACATCTCGCGTAACAACCGCCTTGCCCGAACGAGTCGCGTTTCCACCGTATC
>JAAEQG010000519.1 GCA_024231775.1 bacterium | reverse complement strand
TGTGTTCGTCTTTGACGCACAGGACCCCGCAGCGCTGATGAAGGATATCTCGACCATCTCCGGTCAAGCCGTGCTGCCGCCGAAGTGGGTGATGGGCTATCAGCAGTCGCACCGTACCGTGAAGGATGAAACGCGGATGCTCGAGGTTATCGATACCTTCCGCGAGAAGCAGATCCCGCTGGACAGCGTTTGCTACCTGGGCACGGGGTTTTGCCCGAGTGGCTGGAACAAGAACCAGCCCTCATTCGAGTTCAATCCCGGGGTGTTCAAACGCGACCCCAAAACGGTGCTCGCCGATATGCACAACCGCAACGTCAAGGTGATGGTACACATGATTCCTTGGGACCGGGATCGTCTGGAAACGATTCAGGGAACGATTCCGCCGAAGCCCGGTGAGCGGCTCGATAACACCCACATTCAAAACTACTGGAATGAGCACAATGCCCTGGTGGATGCCGGGGTGGATGCCTGGTGGCCGGATGAAGGGGACTGGTTCAATTTCCACGAGCGCATGAAGCGGCATGAACTCTACTATACGGGCCCGCTCTCGAAGCAGCCGAATGTGCGTCCCTGGAGCCTGCACCGCAACGGCTACCTGGGTGTCGCGCGTTGGGGCGGCTGGATGTGGCCGGGCGATCCGCTCACGACGTGGCGGACGCT
>JAAEQG010000518.1 GCA_024231775.1 bacterium | reverse complement strand
GGCATGCGACAGGAGTTCATCGGCCGCCAGCGGGAGCTCGAGCTGCTCGAAAACGCCTACCGAGCGCAATCCAGTGCCTTCATTCCCATCTACGGACGACGGCGGATCGGTAAGAGCGAACTGATCCTTCACTTCACTGCCAACCGGCCGTCGCTCTACTACCTCGGCAAGCAGGCAAAGCCAGGACTGCAGATGCGGGAGTTCCTGGCGGTAGCAGCCGATCTTTTTGATGAACCGCTGCTGGCCACCATGCCGGCGACTAACTGGCGAGACATTCTCACGACCGTCACCGATCGCTGGCAGGCACAGCCAAGCAAGCTGGTCATCGTGCTTGATGAATTCCAGTGGATGGTGGGCGCCAGCCCGGAGCTGCCGTCGGTAATTCAGGAGCTCTGGGACCGCCGCTGGAGAGACTCGGGTCAGGTGCTGTTGATCCTCTGTGGCTCCTTTATCGGCTTCATGGAACGTGAGGTGCTTGGCCGCAAGAGCCCCCTGTTCGGCCGGCGCACCGCCCAGATACTTCTCAGGCCGTTCGGCTTTCGCGAGGCGCGCAGGTTTCATGCGTCTTACTCGTTGGTCGATGCTGCGCGTACCTACTTCGTCTGCGGCGGCATTCCGCTTTACCTGCTGTCGTTCGACAGCCAACGCTCGTTCGAAACGAATCTGCATGAGAACTTCCTCTCCGAGTATGCGCCCCTGTTTCGTGAGCCAGACTTCCTGCTTCGTGAAGAGCTGCGTGAGGTCGGCAACTACTACGCGATTCTCATGGCCCTTGCCTCTGGTTCGGCAGCAAACCGCCAGATAGCAAAGCGCGCCGGTATCAGCGAGCAGAAGCTCTCCTACTACCTCGCCCAGCTTTTGGATCTTGGTTATCTTGGGCGCCGCTACCCCTTGACCGGCGCATCACCGGTTGCCCGCGATGTTCGCTACGCACTCGAGGATCCGCTGCTCCGCTTCTGGTTCCGTTTTGTCTACCCGAACACTAGCCTGATCATGCGCTGGAGCCCGGCCAAGACCTTCGCTTCTCGAGTTCGTCCCGGGCTTGACAGCTACCTCGGCCTCTGCTTCGAACGTCTCTGCCGGGAAGCCCTCCCCTACCTGTACGAGCAGGAAGGGGTCGATGCAGCCTTCGAGGTCGGAGAGTACTGGGACGCCAACACGCAGATCGACCTGGTCGGCCTGCGCGACGATGGCTGGACCGATCTTGGCGAGTGCCGTTGGGGCAGCGTCAGGTCGCCCAAGGCGGTGGCACGGGAGCTGACCGAACGAAAATCCCGCTACCCCAATCCGCGCAATGCCACCATCGCGCTGCGAGCGTTTGTCCGGCGCACACCGGCTGGCGCCAGCCAACTGCCGATACGGTGGCACGACTTGGCCGATCTCTACGGAGAGACCACGGAGGAATAGGGGACAATTCCGGACCTCAGGGGAAGGTCAATCCTCCGCCTTGGGATCCAGCCTGCCCCACAATTCTTCGCCTTGGGATTCGCCGGATTTGCCGGGCGACCTCCCTCCCACCCCCACCCAGATCCTTCGACTCCGCAACGAAGGGCTTCGCCCCTCGCGCTTCGCTCAGGATGACAGCCTGGGGTCCCCCACGGCAAGGGGGATGAGAAGGGGACACTCTTCTTATCAGGAGGACCTGGGCATCCCCTCTCCCCCTGGGGGCGCGTGGCGCTGGCCGGCTCCCCGCTCCTGGTGGCTCATGGTGGCGGCTGGATCGGCCAAGGCCGGGGAAAAACAGTG
>JAAEQG010000517.1 GCA_024231775.1 bacterium | reverse complement strand
TGGGGGCTCGCCATCGCTCGACCACCTGCCACTCGCTGCGCCCACCTTTTTCTGACTCACACCTCATGTCCACACCCGCCACCAAGAATCTCCCTCGTTGGCTCAAGCGTCGGATCCCCAAGGGGAACGCCAACCATTTCACCGCTCGATTGATCGACGAATTGCAGCTTGAAACGGTTTGCGACCACGCTCGATGCCCCAATCGGATGGAGTGCTACGCCCAGAAGACCGCCACGTTCATGATCCTCGGAGACGTCTGCACGCGGCGTTGTGGTTTCTGCCATGTCGCCAAAGGCAAGACACGTCCTGTCGATCCGACCGAAGCGCGGCGACTGGCTGAAGCGGCATCCCGCCTGGGGTTGCGTCACGTGGTGATCACGTGCGTGACGCGAGACGATCTGAAAGACGGCGGCGCTGGTCATTTCGTCCGCTGCATCGAGGCGATCCGCGAAGCGACGGACGCGACCGTGGAGGTCCTGCCCTCAGACTTCAACGGCAACGGCGAAGCCGTCGATCGCGTCGTCGACGCCCGACCCGAGGTGTACAACCACAACACGGAAACCGTACCCCGCCTGTATCGCAGCGTTCGCGGGAGGAAGTCCGACTATCGCTGGACGCTGGAGATGTTTCGCCGCATCAAGGCCCGCAATCTGGAGATTCGCACGAAATCAGGATTGATGCTGGGGCTTGGGGAGACGACCGAAGAAGTGCTCGACACGCTGGCCGACCTGCACGACGCCGGGTGTGAGATGCTAACCCTGGGCCAGTACTTGCAGCCCTCACCCGAACAGCTCCCCGTGGTTCGCTATCTTCCGCCGGACGAGTTTGACTGGCTCGGCGAGGCCGCACG
>JAAEQG010000516.1 GCA_024231775.1 bacterium | reverse complement strand
TCTGCAAACTGCAATTCGGTTTGACGGCGATAAAGCCCTTGTCCCAGCCGTGATTTCGCTGCTGAAAGGGGATAATGTCAGCGTGGCTGGCATTCACCTCTGGAATGAACATTGGCACGTCGTCTGTGCTGCGGTGCGCCGAGTTGTTCGAGATGACCGGGATGCCGCTGGCCGCGTACCGTTCCTCAAGCTCGCGCACCACCTGTTTGTCCATCCCGACGGCGGAAAATACAAAATCGCATCTATCCCTTGCCTGTTCCACGTCATCCGCGTCGCCGACGATCAAGCCCGCGACGTTTCCCGGAATTACCTCATCCATCAGCCAACGCCCGGCCACGGCTTGTGCGTACTCTTTACCGGCGGACCTGGGGGATGCCGAGACGTGCGTTACCCGAAACCAGGGATGATCCCTCAACAGCCGCAAATAGTTCTGCCCCACCATACCGGTCGCGCCGACGACGCCTACTCTGATTTTATCCATCACTTTTTTACCTCCCTGATCTTAGCCACCGTTGAGAATCACTTCCCGGTGAATCTGCTGCACTGCGTCGGCGGCGGCATCGGCCGCGATGACGAGCGAGACGCCGCACTCGGACGAACCCTGCGCGATGGCGATGACGTTGATGCCGCCCTGCCCCAGCGCGCCAAAGATGCGAGCAGCGACCCCCGGCGTGCCCCGCATGCCCGCGCCCACGGCGGTCACGATCACTACGTCGTCCATCGCCCAGACCCGATCCACGTCCCGGCGGGCCAGTTCCTGCGCCATCTCCGCTTCGATGGCGCGGACGACCGGCTCCACCGTCTCTGTGGGGATGACGAAACAGATCGACTGTTCCGACGACGCCTGCGAGATCATCAACACGCTGGCCCCCTGGCTAGCGACAGCGGCAAAGGTGCGGGCCGCGATGCCGGGAACCCCCATCATCCCCCGCCCCTCGACCGCCACCATGCTCAGCCCCTCGATCGCGGTGACCGCCTTGACGGTTCCGGGCGCGCTCTCCGGTTCGGCGGCGATGCGCGTTCCGGGGCAGGTGGGGTTGAACGTGTTCTTGACCCACAGCGGGATGCCGCGCTCGATGACGGGCCGGATGGTGCGCGGATGCAGCAC
>JAAEQG010000515.1 GCA_024231775.1 bacterium | reverse complement strand
TAGGAGGTTACGCAATGAACGAAAAACTAGAAAAGAATGATCTATTGGTACAAGTCAAAGACCTCAAAGTCCAGTTTGACGTGCGAGACGGCATCGTCAAGGCTGTAGATGGGGCTACCTTTGACATCAGAGTGGGACGGACGCTGGGCGTGATCGGCGAAAGTGGCTGCGGCAAATCCGTGACCGCCAGGGCCATCCTGCGCATGGTCCCCAAGCCGGGCAAGGTCGCGGGAGGGCAAGTCCTGTATCACCGTCGCTCCAAGTCGAACGGTACCGAGGTGACCGACGTTGTGAGGATCAACGATCTGGACCCCGATGGGCGGGAGATCCGTTCAATCCGTGGCGGCGAGATCGGGATGATCTTTCAGGAGCCGATGAGTTCCCTCACCCCGGTTTACACTTCCGGCACCCATATCAATGAGGCGGTCGGTCTGCACCGGCTCATACCCATCCGCAAGGTCGGCGCACAGATGGCGGAGACGGTCAAGGCGCACCGGCAGGTCACCAAAGAGGAGGCCCGCGAGATCGCCATCGATATGCTGCACAAGGTGGGACTGCCGAAACCAGAAGAGCGGGTGGACAGCTACCCGCACCAGTTGAGCGGCGGGCAGCGGCAGCGGGTCATGATCGCCATCGCCCTCTCCTGCCAACCCAAGATGTTGATCGCCGACGAGCC
>JAAEQG010000514.1 GCA_024231775.1 bacterium | reverse complement strand
CCGTTGTCCGTGGCGCCTTGCCACGTCACACCCAGCCTTTCGGAGGCCGACCATTGACCGATGGTATGGGTACTGCCAACAAAATCGGGATCACCAGGGAATAAGCCGCATTGTTGTAGGATTACCAAACCTTGAGTGTCATTCGTCAGGTAGACGTAACCATCCGCCAAAACAACTTCCCCAGGACTCTTCATGTAGTCAGAGGAACCCACCGCGAACGCCCCGGAGGGATTGCTGACGTCGAGCACCAGCAGACCTTCATGACGCTCCAACACGTAGAGATAATCATTCGCCTCCGCAAGCCCGTTGGACGATATGGGGTAAGTTGCGACCCTGATTGGCGCGGAGGGATCGCTCACGTCGATCATATCCAAACCGATACTCGCAATGAAGGCATAGCCTTTCCTAACCGCCACGCCCAGGGCAGAGTGATAGCTGGGAACGTAACTGACCTCGACTGGCACGGAGGGCGTGCTCACGTCGATCACGTACAGACCCGGATCCGGGTAGGGCTCCAGCCCTTCTTCGCTCACGTAGGCGTAACCACCCGCCACCGCCACGTCCGATAAACGGTCAAATATTCCAAGGTAACCGAGCTCGACTGGTGCGGAGGGTGTGCTTACGTCGACCACCCACAGTCTGTCCCCCGCCAGGTAGGCGTAACCACCCGCCACCGTTACTTCAAAGGCATTCAGCACGTTGCAGTAACCGACCTCGACCGGCGCGGAAGGGGTGCTCACGTCGACCACCCGCAATCCCAGATTGTTGCCCGTCAAGTATGCGTGGCCACCTGACACCGCAATGCTTCTGATGGTGCCCGCGTCCGCTGACGCCAAAGCGCACGAGCCGACCTCGATCGGTGCGCCAGGGTTGCTCACGTCGAGTACTCGCAGCACCCGATATTGATCCCCCAGGTAAGCGAAACCACCCGCCGCAGCTACGGTTCGGGCTGGCCCCGGCGCGCCCAGGAAACCGACCTCGACCGGCGCGGAAGGGGTGCTCACGTCGACTACCCGCAGACCTGAACCCGAGTCGGCCAGGTAGGCGTAACCACTCTCCACGACAACGCCAGAGCTGTCGCCCCTCGGCGGGTCGAAAAAGCCCACCTCGACGGGTGCGGAGGGGGTGCTCACGTCGATAACCCGCAGACCTGCATCTCCATCCGCCAAGTAGGCGTAACCACCCGCCACCGTTACCTCCCTCGGATACTCCGGCAAGTCAAGGATACCGACCTTGACCGGCGCGGAAGGGGTGCTCACGTCGATCACCCAAAGTCCTTCTGAAAAACCCGATGTATCCCGACCGCCCAGGAAGGCGAAATCACCTTCCACAGCCAGTGCCAAGCCCCAGTTCCCCATAGCAAGCTGACCCACCGGGACAGGTGCGGAGGGGGTGCTCACGTCGATCACCCACAGCCCGGGAGCGCCCGCCAGGTAGGCCAAACTACTCTCCACCCAAACCCCCGAGGCGTGACTCGCGGGGAAGCAAGCGACCTCCACCGGCGCGGAAGGGGTGCTCACGTCGATCACCAGCAGCCCGCTTTGCCAGTCAACCAAGAAGGCATGGCCATCAGCCACCGTCAGGCCAATGAGCCGAGGCGAGGCGAAGAAGCCGAGCTCGACCGGCGCGGAAGGGGTGCTCACGTCGACCACCCGCAGACCCTTGGACCGTTCAGCCACATAGGCGAGGCCACCTGCTATCACGATTTTTTTCACCAAGCCTTCAAGCAGGATTTCTCCCAGGATCTCTGGCGTCGCCGGGTTCGAGATATCCGCGATTCGCAGTACCGGGCCGCTGCCAAAGTACGCAAGGAGCGGGAAATCGCCGGGGGGGGCCGCTGAGGTCGCGACAGTCCAGACTGGTCCGTACGGGATTTGGCCGACAAATTTGGCGCAGTCCTGGGAACAGGTTAGAGGATTGGGAAGCCCTGTGGCGGCGCCGACAAGGGCCTGGTTGAACCGATCGCAAAGTTCTTCTCCCCAAACAATACCGGGGCTAAACAGAATAAGGCAAGCAAGAGAGACACGCTCAATCCAGGTTTTCATTGTTGCATCCTCCACGGGATCATAGATTCCGGTAAGGTGTTTGACCAGGCAGAGGTGTCGCCACCCTCAAATCCGTCCTTGAAAAGGGGCGTGTCGCAGCTCCACTTGGCAATTCGAGACGAGAGAAAGTCCCCCGCCGCGGTGAAGGTTCCGCCCGCGAAGAGCGCTTCGCCCTGGCCGTCGTCGAAGGCAGTGAGTGCCAGGACGGTGTCATTCATCCCAAAACCGAAGGGGTTAAGCCACTGGGAGCCATCCCATTTGGCGATGAAGTTGACGCTGACTCCTCCGGCAGAAGTCAGGCTTCCGCCCGCGTAGAGCGCTTCGCCTGAGCCGTCGTCAAAGGTGGCCAACGCCACGACGCTGCCACCAACCCCGGTGCCAGATGGTCCGGAGAGGTCAGACCACTGGGAGCCGTCCCATTTGGCGATATTGTTTACGGTGACCCCTCCGGCCGAAGTGAAGGATCCGCCCGCGTAAAGCGCTTCGCCTGAGCCGTCGTCGTGGGTAACCAGGGCCCAAACACTACCATCCACGCCGGAGGCGGAGGGGCCGTAGAGGTCAGACCACTGGGAGCCATCCCATTTGGCGATGCCGCTTACGGTGACCCCTCCGGCCCAGGCAAAGTATCCGCCCGCGTAGAGCGCTTCGCCTGAGCCGTCGTCAAAGGTGGCCAACGCCACGACGCGGCCACCAAGCCCGGTGCCGGATGGTCCGGAGAGGTCAGACCACTCGGAGCCATGCCATTTGGCGATATTGTTTACGGTGACCCCTCCGGCCGAGGCAAAGGATCCGCCCGCGTAGAGCGCTTCGCCTGAGCCGTCGTCAAAAGTGGCCAACACCCTGCCCGGGCCATCAACCCCGGTGCCGGATGGTCCGGAGAGGTCAGACCACATGTAGCCATCCCATTTGGCGATGCCGTTTACGGTGACCCCTCCGGCCGAGGTGAAGTATCCGCCCGCGTAGAGCGCGGCGTCTTCCCCGCGCGGCTTGTCCGCGGCGCTACTCCCGTCGTCGTGGCTAGCCAAGGCCAGAACCCAGTCATCCGCACCGGAGGCTGAGGGACCGGAGAGATCAGACCACTGGTAGCCGTCCCATCTGGCGATGCGGTTGGCGGCGACCCTTCCGGCCGAGGTGAAGGTTCCGCCCGCGTAGAGCGCTTCGCCAGATCCGTCGTCGTGGGTAGCGAGCACATCAACGCGGTCGTTCACACCGAATGCGGAGGGGCCGTTGAGGCCAGACCAAAGAGAGCCATCCCATTTGGCGATGTTGTTGACGCCGACCTCTCCGGCGCTGGCGAAGGATCCGCCAGCGTAGAGTGTTCTTCCGGAGCCGTCGGGGCCGTCGGTGGAAACATGGAACGTATAGACGCCGCCGCTCGGCCCGGCGGGGAGGCCAGACCACTGGGAGCCATCCCATTTGGCGAGGCCGTTTACGGTGACCCCTCCGGCCCAGGTCATGCCTCCGCCAACGTAGAGCGCTTCTCCGGAGCCGTCGTCGAAGCTAGTGAGCGCCGCGACCGTTCCATTCACACCAGTACCGGAGGGGCCGTAGAGTTCAGACCACTGGGAGCCATCCCATTTGGCGATTCTGTTGACCGGGACCCCCCCGGCAAAATAGAAGCTTCCGCCAGCGTAAAGCGCTTCTCCGGAGCCGTCGTCGAAGCTAGTGAGCGCCCAGACAACCGAATTGGTACCGGTACCGGAGGGGCCGGAAAGGTCAGACCATTGGGAGCCATCCCATTTGGCGATGTTGTTGACGACGACCCCTCCGGCAGTGGAGAAGGCTCCGCCAGCGTAAAGCGCCACGCCGGAGCCATCGTCAAAGGTAGTGAGCACCTGGACTCTTGAACTCATTCCAGAAGAGACCTCAGACCACTGGGAGCCATCCCATTTGGCGATTTTGTTGGCGGCGACCCCTCCGGCAGTAGAGAAGTCTCCGCCAACGAAGAGCGCCATGCCTGAGCCGTCGTCGTGGGTAACCAGCGCCAGAACCAAGTTATTCACCCCGCTGCCGGAGGGGCCGGATAGTTCAGACCACTGGGTGCCATCCCATTTGGCGATGTCGCTTGCGTAGCCCCCACCGGCAAGAGAAACATAAAAATTTCCGCCAACGTAGAGTGCTACTCCGGAGCCGTCGTCGAAGGTAGTGAGCTCGTTAACCCAGCCATTCACACCAGCACCGGAGGGGGAGATGTCTGACCACTGGGAGCCATCCCATTTGGCGAGGTAATTGTACCCGCCAGCGTAGAGCGCTACTCCGGAGCCGTCGTCGAAAGTAGTAATCGCAGTGACCATGCCAGCCAGGCCACCCATCCCAAAGCTTCCCTCCCACATACACCCGGCGGTGGCGCTCTCCATGGCGCTCTCCATCTCTGGCATCGTGGTCATCGGCGGTGCGGGGAACTCGAACCGACCCTCGACCATATCTAGCTCGGGGACCTTAAAGCGCACCGCTGCCTCGGTCCCGACGATTGCCCACTCTGGCACGGCGAACTCAAACACCTCGACACCTTCCGCAAGGTCGACACCGCTGATGATCTGTTCCGCGTCATCCGACCAGAGGCCATCGTTGTCAAAGTCGATCCACGCCGTGAGCTCCACGGTTTCTCCTTTCCAGCTTACGGCCACCAGACCTCGCTCGCCCGGCCTGATCCCCTCGACAAACGAAGCGTTGAGCCGGTCGCCAAGCTCTTCCGCCCAGCCAATGCCAGCACCCAACAGAATCACACCGCCGAAAAATACGCGTCCAATCAGAGTTGCCATTACTCCATCTCCCCCGTTTTACAGTCCGTTGCGGCCGCTGATGGGGTTCGCCCCGCTCGACGTTGACTTGGCCCCATCGCCCGGTCGACCCAATCTGGCTTCCGTACCCGATCTCCCAGGACTTGCAATAGCAAGCCGTATGCCAACCCTGAGGAAGGCCTGCTGATAGCAGAGGGCTCGGGGGCAGATGAGTCGTTTGAGATGGCGCCGAGCAGACGGTCAAAAAAAGGGGGAGTGACGCGGAGCGTCACACCTGGGTCATGCAGGCGCCGCTGAGCGTCATCTGGCGATCGCCCAGCTACGAGGAGGATTCCGCTACGATCTCAAGGTCCAGAAACCCTGTGCCAGGGGAATGCTCCTGTGCAACGACGCCAGCGGGCCTGGATGATAGACGACCGGGTGGGGGTAGGAGGCAGGCCGCT
>JAAEQG010000513.1 GCA_024231775.1 bacterium | reverse complement strand
GTAGCCCCGAATGCCAAACCCGTGGTACAGTAAGCTCGTGGACCTGCTGGTATCTCCTTAATCTGAAGTTCGTTACAACCTCAGATGAGACCAGCATGTCCGCCTTCTTGCGACCCCAGGTACGCTTCCGCCGGATGAACCTGTTTCTGCCGCGGCTCGCATACAACAGACCGGCGAGCGGTGGTCCGACCCGCCCGAGCCGTACCCTCCTCGAACCGCCGCGCTGGGGTGGCCTGCGCGGGGTCCAAGACGGGCAAGCTCCGCCGTGAGGTCCTGCGCGATGGAGTACCCGGGAGGCACAGGCCCATGCACCGACCAAGCCAAGCGGTTCAAGGAACTGGAGCTGGAGAATGGCTGTTATCCGGCGGCGGCGTGTCCGGGATTGGACTCCGTGCCGCGATACTGGCCCGGCGTACAGCCGGTGTGGGTGCGGAATACCTGGCTGAACCAACCACGGCTGGCGAAGCCGCTCTCACGGGCCACGCGAGTGATGTCCCAGGTGGTAGTCTTGAGAAACACCTTGGCCAGTTCGACGCGCCGCGACGCGATGTAGCGGCTCATGCGCATGCCCGTGTCCTGGGTGAAGAGATGGGCCAGGTAGTTCGCGTTGCAGCCTATCCATCGGGCAACGCTGGTGACGTTCATCTCGGCATCAGAGGCGTGCCGCTCGATGTATTCCAGGGCTCGGCGCACCTGAGGATAGCGCACCGGCGCGAAGGCCGGCCGCGCCCCTTGGCCCACTGCCGGAACGTAGTCAGGCACGACGCTGAACTGCCCCATCATCGCTGCGTGGACAGCGCAGAAGCGCTCCACGAGCACGGTGAGGATCTCTGCGTTGCGTGCGAAGATGTGCTCGGCCATCGTGCCATAGCACACCAGTTTGCACGCCGCTAGGCAGCTCCCCGCATGGAGCACGGGCACGACCGCGCACCACTCGTCCGCATTGCAGCGGTGGACGTGCCCCTTAGGGCAGCGGCACAGTTCGGCCAAGTGTTCCTTCCACGCTCCTGGTCCGCGATCGTGCCCTTCACACTTCGCGCAGATTGGATGAACCGGCACGATTGCCTCGTCAGATGCGCCGGAGATGCCCGGCAGATGGACCGGGATCACCACGGCGGTGAACCCCGTTATGCGTTCGAAGCGTTCCGCCACGCCAGCATGCAGTCGCGCAAGGAACTCATCTCCGTTGACCGGCGGGCGTTCAGTGGCGTCATCTGCGCCACCAGGAATGCGCTTGTACTGTGCGGTACCATCCATGGGTTCATCCCCATCATTCTGCCTGAGGTGTCGCCGCTGAGGATCGCTCATCGTCCAGGTCTATCTTCCACTCTGTCCGCACCCGCGCGGAACTCCGGCCCAAGACATCCCGGATAGCAGGTCACGGGTCATCAGCCGCCCGAGTCGCCGGCGCCGCTGGTTTGATCCCGCTTCTGGGGCTTCCTCAGGGCGCAAGTGTTGCAGGCGGTACAGTCACTGCAAGCGGTGTCGTCCTTCCCGCCGTCCCAGCGACGCCCACATTCGCGCACGCTCTTGGCGCAGAAACCCAGAAGCCTGGCCTGCTGTTCGACCGTAAGATGATCGCGCACCGCGATCAGATACTCCGCAACGCGTCGCTCAAGCCGGTTGTGGGCCTGGATGGTATCCTCGACATGCTCTCGGATGTCGGCGGCGGCGGCGTCTTCGCGCTCGAAGGCGGCGGCCAGCGCAGTGCGGGCCTCGCCGAGCGCGCTCCGCAGGACCTTCAAATCCTCGGCGAACTGCGGATCGCGGGAGTCGATGGCGGCGGCCTGTTGGGCGTCCAGCTCAAGCTCGCGCGCAAGCGGGCAGCTCACCACCCGTGCCGGCTGGACCGTGGGCGCGGGTAGCGTTCGCGTAGCCACCGTCCCCCAGAAGCTTCCCCCGAAACACAAGCTCACTAGGAGTAGAAACCCGATTCCTGCTCGAGTAGTCATGGCGTTACACCTCCCCCCCGCGTGCGGGTGAGATGCACGCTGTCCGGCAGTCCGGTGGCTGACCCCGTGGCCAGCCCTATCCACTCGACTGCCTCACTCATGGTCTTGCAGTCCACCAGCGGACGGTCGGCCTCCGGCGTGCTGCGGACAGGCACGAGATGTCCGGCACCGACCCCGAGAAGGACGGCGGCTGCAATCGAGGCTGCGGTACGCCGCAAAACGTTCCAACGCAGCCTCAGGCGTGCTGCGGGCACCGATCGCCGCAGTTCGGCATCGACCTCGGCAAGCACCGGCCCGCTGAAGTCGATATCGGACTCCGTCAGTTCCCATTCCCCCAAGGCATCCCAGGAGGCACCCCAGTCCTTATGGGCCGCCCGACAATCCGGGCATACCTCCAGATGGCCCTGAAGGTCGCGTGACCCGTCGGCGTCCAACTCACCGCCCAGTAACCTAAGCAGAGCTCGGCTCCGTGGACACATCATTGCACCAATCTCCTAAGCTGAAACGAGCAGGGGCCACCGCCCCTGCGTTCTTTTGTCAGGTTTCCAAGTCCTTCAACGACTTCCGCAAGGCGGCGTAGGCCCGCACCAGCAGGGATTCCACCGCAGATTCGGACCAATCGGTCACTTCCGCGATCTCCCGGAGCGGCAGCTCTGAGAACCGATGCAGCACCAGGGCCACCCGCTGCCGCTCGGGCAACGCTGCCACCGCACGGCGAACCTGCCGAGCCCGCTCGTCACGCTCCAGCAGGGCCTGCGGTTCGACGGCGGCTTCGTCCGGACCGTCAGGCGGATCGCCACCTTGCGGACGGCGTCTCCTGAAGCTGTCCAGACATAGATTCACCACAATACGGTGCAGCCACGTGGTGAATCTGGCGGACGGCTGGTAGCGGTCCGCTGAGCGCCACACGCGCAGAAACGCCTCCTGGGTGATGTCCTCCGCCGTCGTCAGGTCGCCGGTTGTGCGGTAGGCCAGGGCGAAAGCTCGGCGCTGGTGGCGTACCACTAAGGTGGCCAGCGCAGCCCGATCACCGGCGGCTAACCGCTGCATCAGTTCGCGATCGGCGATGTTGTTCTCACGAGGCTCGGTCACGTAGTTCCCACCCTGGGCAAGACATCACGGCCGGGAGGTTAACGGATGGAGCACTGACAGGACAATCCGGAGCGTGTGCGCCACCGGCGCAGATGGATCCACTCTCCTACCCCGCGAGCACTGATCCAGCTCGCAGGGTGCGGACCCCACCGGAACGGCGGGGCCGGACGGTCCAGCGCATCGTCGATCATGCGACCTACTAATCGTCCGAAGGCCCGTCAATTGGTCGCCGCGCGGGGCGGAGACGGCGAAGGTAGGCCGACTCCCCGGCGATGTCATCCACAGCGCGTGCGGCGCGCGCGGCACGCTCCAGCACCTCGGGCAGATCGCTGTATTCGGCGACGCCCAAGGCCAGTGCGTCCGCGACTGCTTGTCCTTCACGCTCCTCTAGTGCGGCTAGCAGCGATGGCACGCGCGGGATCGGCAACACGCTGGCATCGAGCAGGCGCCGCTCGAGATCGATTGCTTTGGCCTCCACGTCCGCCTCGCGCGCTAGATCGGCAACCCACAACCAGTGTTGGCCGATCTCGCCCGCGACCTGCTCCGCAGATTGCAGCAGAACCCGCGCCGTCTCCGCCCGCCCATTCGTCACACACCAGTGACCGAGCAAGCACAGTGCCTGCGTTGCCTGGACGGCCGTGAGTGTGCCGTCGTTCCGCCGCGCGGTGACGGTCGATGCAATGTGCTCGACGTAGCGTGCCGGTTCCGCGAGCGCCGCCCTGTCGGGGAGCATCTGATGCGTCGGTGGAGTGGAAGAGCGTCCGCGCTCGCCCCAGGCTGCGGCAAACACCTTGTCCACCGCAGCCGCAAAGCGTGCGTACTGGTCGAGGGCGGCGTAGCCTTGGGCGAGCGCTGTGTGCAGAACCCGGAACGAACCGCCAGACGTGTCGCGATCGAGCATGCCTTGCAGCGATTCAACCTGCTGGCGAAGCGGGCCGAGGTCGTGCTCCGCGGTCCAGCGGTTTAGCACCGCGGCGTCAAGGCTGTCGACGGGACCGTCAAGCGGCGTTGGGGCAAAGCGGCCAAGCCAGTACCCGCGCTCGGCATCACGCTGTTCGTCGGGCAACAGCTCAAGGTAGTCGTCGAGGTGCCTGAAGCGCTCGTCCTGCCGTCCTGCACTGCGACCGTGGCGCAGGTCATTCGCCACCAGCCACAGCAGGATGCGTTGAGCCGGCTCCGGGGATCCGCGTTGCTGCCAGAAGCGCGCACTCGCGGTAAGCAGTTCCACTCCGCTTCGGTCGGTGGAATCGAGGTGTACAATGAAGTCGTGCAGGCGATCCGCCAACTCGTCCGGAATCACATCGGCGGCGTGTTTCCCCAGAGCCAGGATGAGACGATAGTCTTTGGTGGTGAGGCTTTTGCGCTGCTCCGCCGAGCCCAAGGCGTCGATCAGCCGGGCGCGGGCTCCGGTGCGCGTTGCCGCCGCCAGTCCGGAGATCATGCCGGGGACATCGCGTCGCTCCGGCGGCGCCGCAGTCAGCAAGGCCTCAAGATCCGCCTCGGCGAAGGGCAAGTCCGCCACGGCGGCAAACATGGTCTTGCGCTGGTGACGGGGCTTGGCGTTGACGAAGGCGATCATCCCACCCGAAGAAGTGGCGTCCGGCCAATAGGGGTTGTAGAAACGCCCCTGGTTGCGGTTGTTGATGAGGAAGCGGCGGAAGGTGGAGCGGACGTCATCGTCGTGCCCCATCATCCGCGCCGCGTACATCACCTGAGAGGCGCGTAACGGACCTTCCAGACGCTGCGCAGCGCGGGCGGCTGCCGCCGGAGCGAACAGATCGCAGTACGCCAGGACGAGTGTTCGCCATTCGTACGACTCCATGATGGAGCTCTTGGTCAGGTGAGCGGAGAGTTCCCGCGTCAACTCCGCCAGGCGTCCGGCGTTCTTCAACCGACTGATGATCCTGCGACTGAAGGTTCGGTTAGTGGGCGACATGTGGAATGCCGCCAAGAAGGCACGCAGCGCCGCAGCTGAATCGTCGGCGGCTTCGAGCAGGACGCCGCGCGCGTAGTGCGAGGTTGCCGTAGCCCCTTCGATCTCCTGTTGATCGGTGACGTCGTCGAGCAGCTCCTCGAGTTCGGCTGGGCGCATGAGGGCCACCAAGTCCGTCCACATACGAGCCTGTTGGAAGTCCGGCTCCTTGGCGCCCAGCAGGGTGTCGATCGCTTCACCGGCTAAGAGCACGGCATCCTCGTGCAGCCCGGCATTCTCGCGGGCCATGGCCACCGCGGTCAGCACCGCCGTTTCGTTGGGCATCTCGCTGAGCATGATCTCTCCGAGACGCCGGGCGAGTTCCGGCTGCTGCGGGTTGCGGTTCCAGTCTCCAGTGCTGACCAGGCTGTAGACCCGATCCGGGCGAAGCCGGACCCGCGGAGCGGCTTTGAACGAACCTGCTACGGTGTCACAGAGGCGCGCATCCGCCGGAGCGCGCAGAGCTCCGGTCAGTCCCATGAGGAACGCGCGGGCTTGCGCGGGTTTGCGCGCTGCCACCGCGGCGTGGACCAGCCGGGGACGCTGTGCGTCGGGCACCGCCTGAAGGACGGTCACTAAGCTATCCAGGCTCAGTGAAGCATCTCTGGCGACTTCTTCGGCAAGCCGATCACGATCGCCGAACTCGACTGCTGTCGCCTGGGAGATTTCCAAACGCAGAAGATCGAGCGGGATACGCTCCGCTCCTGCAAACGCGTTCGCCAGCGAATCAACGCGGCGGAGCAGCTCGGCCTGCTCAGGGGGCGCCAGCTCGTGCCAGACGAGACGTAGACACCGCGCCGCCTCGTCAGCGGCGGACTTTCCGGTGGGCAGTCTGCGGCACGCACCCAGCCAGCGCGTCGCCCAGAGGTTTGTTGACTCGCGGTCATGGAGGGCAGACGCCCCGGCGATCATCACCGTTGCCGTTTCTGCCGTATCTGTCGGATCACCGACCTGCACGGCGCGGAGCACCTGCCTGGCGTCTTCATCCCGACCAGTGATGATCAGGGCGGGGAGTAGTCGCCGTGCCAAGCGTTCGGGGAGACCCTCTCCGGTAAGGGCCGCCTCGAGTCGTTGACGATCCCCCAGATACGCATACACCACCAGCGCCTCAGGCGGATCGGCGGAGAGGGTAACGTCGCCGGCGAGGGCCGCAGCTCGGGTGTACAAGCCCCAATCGACCCGCGCCCGCACAGCCGAAGCGCGCAGGTCGTCATCGCGGGGGTAGTGTTCCATGAGCAGGCGATCGATCTGCAGAGCGATCTCGGGGGTGTGCAGGGCAAACGCAACCCGCCGAGCGAAGCTGGCCAGCCGGTGAAGTCGCGGATTCCGCGCCAGGGCAGGCATCAGCGACCGCTCGCGACGCAGGGTGTCCAGTTCAGCCTCTATCCGCGCCGGCAGTTCCTCAACCAGGCGGGTGCGGAGCGCCGGGGTGCGGGCGGCGTTCAGCAGCCCGTTATTGGCGCTCTCGAAGAACTGGTCCATCTCGTCGAGGTTCTTGGCCCGGGAACGCCGGCGAGGAGCAACTGGGCTACGTGACGACTTCGAGGTCTCAACCTCGTGTCGGCGCACCGCAGCCGGCAAACGCTGCAACATCAGGTTTGCGGCACGCTCGTATTGCTCGAACGCGGGGGCAAAGTGGCCCATCTGTTCGCTCAAGCCGCCCGCACGGATCAGCAGGGGAATGTCGTCCGGCTGGGTGATGAGCAACCGGCGAATGGTGTGTTCGGCGGACTGGGGCAGACCGGCTTCGTCGTAGCAAGTCGCCACGCGCTGCTGGATGGCGGAGAAGTCTGCCCCGATTCCGGCACGCTCGAAGACGCGTTCAGCCGCGGCGTACTGCTCCTCCTTGATCATCGCTTGGCCGAGATCCAGGTAAACCTGAGGAGGCACGAGCTCACCCAAAGCCATGAGGGATCGCCCGAACTGGATCAGGCGCGCATGGCGCCGTTCTGATGCCGCCCCCTCCATCAGCTCGCGGAGCAGCTGGACGCGGCGCTCGCCGGCCACCACGACAGCCTGTTCGAGGACGGCCTCCTTCTCCGCAATGCGCCCCAGGGCGTCGAGCAGATCCACCGCAAGATTGTACAGGTAGGTCTTATCCGGCTTAGCGGCGATGCGGGCGAATACGCGACGTAGCGCCGAGCGCAACATCACTGGATTGGCGTCGAGGTTGAGCAGACCATCCACTGCGACGGTGAACAGATCGTCCTCGACCGCTTCTTCGAGGAGTATTTGAAAGCGAGCGAGGGCCTGGTCCGTTCGGCCTGCTGCTTTCATGGCGTTGCCCCAGAGGAGGAAGGCCTCGATGCGATTCGGGTGCCGGACCAGAACTCGCGCATAGCTCTCCGCGGCGGCGGTGTGGAGACCGATCAGGTCGAGCACGCCGGCGGAGAACTCGTCGACCGCTTCACCGTCAGGGGAAACGCTCCGCAGCTGAACCAGCGCTGCCTTGACCTCGTGCTGACGACCGCGTTCCAGGGCGACGATTGCGATTTGCTGAACGTAGTCCGCGGCGTTCTCCGGGTCCATGCCGATCAGACGCCGCAGCACCGCGTTGCAGCGTCCGAACTGTTCGCAACTCAGGTAGACTCGGGCGAGGTGCTGCAGCATCTGCACTCGATCGCCACTGCGCTTGGCGAATTCCTGGAGAATCTCCGCCGCGGAGACCGCGTCGTTGGCGGTGGTGTAGATACTCACCAGGAGGTCCAGATCATGATCGCCGCCCTGGCCGGCGTCGAGACGTTCCTCCAGTTCGATGGCCAGATCGGCAAGCCGACCGGTACGCGATGCCAGGTCGAGTACGCGTTCCTGGGCTTGACGGCGCCGCGCCGGCACGCGCGTGGTCCGCCACATCTCGTTCCATAGCTCGTAGGCTTCGTCGAAGTGCTGGTTTTCCTCCAGCAACCATGCCAGCCGCAGTACGACGTCCTCGCCGCGATTCCGGTCGTAGAGGCGCTTGAACAGCCTCAGTGACTCCGACTTGTCGCCATACCGCTCGAATGCTTCAGCCACCGGGAGGAGCCGTTTGGGGTCCTCCCCGACGCTGGCGCCGGCTTGCTTGAGCAACCGGAGGGCTTGGTCTGCGTCACCCCGTAGGTGGGCGAGGTCAGCCTCAAACAAGATCGCCCGCACGCGGGCTGACGGTCCGAGCGTTCCCGCCTTCCGCGTCGCCTCCAAAGCAGCCTCGTCCAAAGCCAAGTCGCGGGCGGCTGCGGCCAGCGCCAGCAACGCGGGCGTCTTCTCCGAAGCGGCTGTTCCAGCCCGAAACAGCTCGAGGGCCTCTGCGCGGCGATCCTCGAAGAGCAGCAAGCGGGCCAGACCGCTGCGCCACTCCAGACGCGCGGGATCGCGTTCGAGCAGGGCTCGGTAGGCCGCCTCGGCCTGCGTCGCTTGCCCAGCCTCCACCGCAATGGCGATGATCTCGTGCTGAAACTCCGTCGTCTCGATTGCCCGGCTTAGCTCGGGCGTTTGCACAGGGTTGTGGAGGAAGGCCAACGCCTCTTCGGGACGTCCCAACTCCCGCAACACGGCGAGCAGGGCGGACGCTTTCTCGGGCATCAGATCAGGATCGCTGAGCCACCGGTCCGCGAGTTCCGCCAGGCGCCCAGACTGCCGCGCCGCCGCCACCACGCGCTCAAGGGCAAACCGCCGGTCGCGGGTCAAAGGACCCTGCCGGTAAGCCTTTTCGAACTCAGTCTCCGCGTCCAACGCCCGGTCGAGTTTCATGAGGAACAGACCGCGGAACAGATGGGCGTGAAACCTGCCTTTGCCCTCACCGGCCGGCAGTAGCAGGCTGACCGCAGTGGTATAGTCGTTGTTGAGTGCCGCCAAGTGGGCGCAGAACGATGTCCACGCTGCATCGTCAGGGCGTACGTCGATTGCGGCCCGCACCACTCGACCGCCGGCAGCCGGACCCGAAGCGCTGTAGAGAATGAGGGCTTTGCGGACCTCCAGCGCGGCACGCCGTGTGGAGTCCGTCTCGTGTTCGAGGGCACGATCAATCGTCGCCACGGCTTGGAGGTCGTGCCCCAGCAATTCCTCGATGCGAGCCTGTTCGCCTAGCAGCTCGGAGTCACCCGGGGCAGCGGCGGTGGCTTGCAGCAGGGCGGTGTACGCCAGTTCAAGGTTGCCGTTGTCTCGTGCAGCCTTGGCGAGCATCCAGTTGGCCCGGGTATCGCTGAGGGAGCGGCTGCGCAGGATGGCCACAAGGTTGTCGAGGCTTCCGGTGCGTTCCAACACAGACCGGCAAACCTCGTCGAAGCGGTGGCTTCCCACGGCGCGATCCGGGATATCTAGCACTGCCTCGAGAGCACCGACAGTGTCCTGGGCGAGCACCGCTGCGGGGCGGGAATCGGGCGCGCGGGCGGCTGTTTGGGCGACTGCTGCACGTGGGACGACTGATCCAAGGACCAGGATTCCCAGCATGGCAACTGGTGCGGTGCGTCTGCTCGCCGAACGTTCTGGCCAGCGGCGCATCAGGATGTTGAGCAGAAAGAGCGCCAATGCCGCTCCCACCAGAATCGGCCAGACTTCGCGCGGCTGAGTGGGGTTGACTTCGGTCAGTTCAGCGGCGCGGGTGGCCGCCAACTCGCGCAGGGCGTCGATCTCGTCGAGGAGTGCCTGGTTGGGCTCCAGGGTGGCGACCTCGCGCACGGGCGGGATGGTCAGGGCGGCGGCGCCAGCCAGCGACCCGTCCGTGGTGCGGGCCTGGAGGTGGTAGGTTCCTGGGGCCAGATCGGCGATGCGGGCGTTCCAGAGGTTCGGCGCGACCGGATCCAGCACACAGGTTTGCGGAGCACTGGTCTGTCCGGTCAGGGTCAGTACCACCGGTGCGCAACTCGTCTCCGTCCCGGCGAGCCTACTGTCGATCCGTACCTCCACAGCTCCTGGGTGAAGATGCGGTTGGATGCGCAGCGCCTGGTCGTCGCTCGGCGAACAGAGACTGCGTACCAGGTTGGAGGTCATCCGGGCGTACGGAGGCCATTGGGCCAACTTCAGCGTCCATTCCCCACCAAGTTGCGAGGTCCACGCCGCAACCGACCCGAGCCCGTAGCGCCAGCGGGTCAGAAGCGGATGGCCGAGGCTCGACTCCAACAGAACGTCAGCCGAGGGCTGGGCCTCGGTTTCCACGTAGCCGTGAATCTCTGGTGCGGTTGTGAGGTCGATTCCTTCGATCATCGTCGCGGTGCGTTGGGCCACAAGCGTGGTTGGGCGTTCCACAAACGGCGTCAGCATGGAGCTCTCGGGTTGCTTGACGATGATCTCCGGCAGGTTGAAGCGGTCGGGCGCAGCGTAGAAACGACCCCGCCCCCACTGGGCGAGACGGGCCAAGAAAGCCGAATGCCCACCCGGACCGACCATTACGGCGGAGAGCGTAATGCCGTGGTCCGCCATCTTGCGAATGAGCGGTTCGAACGCGCCCGGCTCGACACCGCCATCGGTCAGCACCAGAACATGTCGGGTGCGGGTGCGCACGTTCCGGAGGGCGTAGTAGGCCTCTTCGATGGCCGGTAGGATGACCGTGCCGCCGCCGGCGCTGAGTCGGTTGAGCGCGCGCTGCAGGTCGATGGCATTGGAGGCCGCCTGGATGGGAGCCGCCCAGTGTTTAGAGCCGTAGAACTCGACAATGCCGACCTTGTCGTGCGGTTTGAGGCGGGCGATGGCCAAGCGGGCAATCTCCTTGGCGAGGTTAACCCGCGGTCCGCCCATGCTTCCCGAGGTATCAATGATAACCACCAGAGTAGCGCTGGGGTCACGTCGTTCGGTTTCCTGGGCAAAGCGCACCGGAAGCACATCAGCCAGCGGAGACCCCGCGTATCCGCCGGGACCGAACGAACGCCGTCCGCCGGTCGCCAGCAGGGCCAGACCATCCGTCACTGCCGCCTTGATGCGGCGCTGTGTCTCGGCATCGATCAGCTCCGCCGGCGTATCGGCGATCACGAGCAGATCGATGGCGTCGAGTGCGCCCGGCTGCGCAAGACTGCGGGGGGACATGGCGGTCACGATAGCTGCATCACCGAGCAACGCGCCGAGCGCCGCCGTCGCCGGATGGGCTGCGCAGCTCTCCACCACCCGGACGACCTTGGGTGGTTCCACAAGAACGGCCGTCTCCAGGTGGTTGTTGTCCGGGCGAACGTCGGTCGAGCAGGTTACGTCGGCAGTACAACGCAGCACGCCTTCCCGGCGGAGCGGACAACGACAGATGATCGTCTGCTTGCCGGTGTGCAGGGACACTGATTCGGTGATCTCGTCGTCGCGATCAGCGCAGCGGATCCGCAACACGGCGGCGGTTTCAGACGCAGACTCGATCTCGGCCTCCACTTCCACGGTGGCGCCGACGGCGGCCGACGGCGGCATGGACAAGGCGCGTAAAACCACGTCATCGGCCATGGCAGCGCCGAGAGGCTGGGGAGCGATGCCGATACCCCGCTGGGCCATGCGCGTGGCGACCGCCAGGGCGTCGCCTGTCGTTTCGCGTCCGTCGCTGAAGAGTACGATCCGACCGGCTCCGTCCTGCGGGACCAGCGCTCCGGCAAGTTCCAGGGCTGCGGCGAGCGCCGAGCCGGGTCGTTCGACCTCACCATGTCGTACCGCTGAGAGTGCGTCCGGTTCACTCGAGTCGAGGTCAAACTCCACCTGCTGCACCTGCTGATCGAACGCGATCAGTTTCATCACCTCTTGCGGCTGCCGCTGGGTGGCGAGGTCGGCCAGCCCGGCACGAGTGCGGGCCAGATCATCGGCGCTCATGCTCGCCGACACGTCGGCCACTGCCACTAAGGTGTGCGTCGCATTCGAGCGATCGACCAGGGGGCGGGCCAAGGCAAACACCAGCGACGCGAACGCAAGCGCACGAAGCACGGCGACCGTCCAAGCCAGCGCGGGCCTCAAGTTCACCCGCCGCCCGAGGTGCAACGCCGCCAACGGGACGATGAGCAACAGCAGCCACAACAACTCAGGACGCACAAAGACCATGGACTATGAAATCCTTCCGCGGGTGTACAATGCGGCTTCGAGTAGAAAGCACGCCACCCCAAGGTAGAGGATGATCTCGAACCACGCCGGCGCCGACCAGCGGGATGACGGCGTGACGGACGCCCTCTCATCCGTCACCGGATCTGAGTGGAGATCGCTGCTGTGGCGCGAGCCCGGCATGACAGACACCGCGCCACCGTGACCTGCGCGCTGAGCCCACAACGGGTCGGCCAGCGATCGCTCCGGCCCCAGGACCGCCGGATCAGCATCCCAACCAGCCAACAAACGCAAGCTGCGGCTAACCAGCACCGCAAACGCCGGTTGTCGGACCGCTTGCGAATCCGCGGAGAGCAGCGCTTCCGCCAGATACAACCGACCCGGGCCATCCGGCGTGGACAGCGCCGCCACCAGCCGATCATCAGCCATCAACAGGGGCACAGCACCGTCCACGGCTGCGGGCAAAGCCGAACCCGTTCCGCAGACGACGCCTTCGAAGTCAAGCCCTTCCGCCAGCGCCGATTGCTCTACCGGCACTGCGCTGAGTCCTGACGCCAGTTGAGGACCGGAGTTAACGACCACCAACGCCGGACCTTCAACCTCTGCCGGCGACGGTTCGGCGATGACCCGAACGTCCGCGTCACCATGCAGCATCACGGTTCGCACCGCGGGGTCAGCTTCCACAGCCAACCGGAGAGCAGTGGGGACCGGGCCGATGAACGCTACGCGGACCGGCGTACGCAGCGGCAGGCGAAGGTGAGCATGGTTGTCGACACTGACGGCATCGTCGGTCGTCAGGTGTATGGCGAGCTCATCACCGTCAGCAGGCAGATCAGGAATCGTGAAGTCGTGCGTCTCCCCAGGAGCGATGGTTTGCACTTCGCTGAGCAGCGGAGCCCCGCCGCCGCGTTCAATCTTGAGCTGGACGTCTTGCGGCTGGGCGCCCCAGAAACCGACCCGGGTGCGCAAGCTTCCGCGTAACGGCTGGGCGGTATCGGGTTCGAACACGATCGAGAGTATCGCGGCGTTATCGACCGGTGCGCCGACCCGCACGACCCTTAGATCAATCTCCGCCTCGCCGTCGCGAAGCACCTCTTCCTCGGACGGTCGATCGGTAATCAGTACCACCCGTGGATGACTCCGCCCACGCAACATTGACGCGGCGAGACGAACCGCGGACGTACGTGCGGCGGGCAGACTGGCGAGTTCGGTTCCGGCCAGAGCGTCGGCGGCTAACGGTCGGGCGTCGTCAAGACCGTGGATCAACCGTGGGTGGGGGTTTGCGACGACGATCGCAAGTCGATCGTCCAGGGCTAGCCGTCCGATCTCGGTTTCTGCTGCGGCGCGAGCGGCATCAAAACGTGTGGTGTCGTCATCTGAAACGGGAGCGCTCATCGATGCTCCGGCATCGAGCACAATGACCGCGTGGACCCGGTCGAGCTGTTCGCCACTCGGTTCAGGCTGGGCGAGGGCGAGGGACAGCAAGACACAGATCAGCAGCAGGAGAGCGTAGGTCCACGGGTGCTGGAAGCGGTGCCACAGGGTGCGAGCCCGAGTGGGCTCCATTGCCTGTGCCCAGAACACCGTGGTGATAACGCGAACCTCCCGCGGACGCACGCGCAGCAGATGCAGGACGGCAAGCACGCCGCCACATCCCGCAACCAGCAGTCCGAATCCCCAGAGAGGTATCCCCGCAAACATCATGGTCTTGTCATCCGCCAGCGCCCCATTCCTTGCGCCCTGCCCGCTTTAGGCCATCAGCACCCCGCCGACAAACAGCTCGCCGAGTTGGTCCAGCACCGGCCGGTCCGCATCGAGCCGGAGATGCGCCGCCCGGCGCCGGGCGGCAAACCTGGTCAGCGTTTCGTCGAATCTCTGGTAGGCTTCGCGGTATCGCTGGCGGGCTGCCGGGGTCACGGTCACGTCCACCCCCGCGCCGGATTCGCAGTCGAGCAACCGCAATTCGCCATCCAGCGCCGGCTCTACGTCCGCTTGCCGAGCCACCTGCACCAACAGCAGTCGGTGCCGCAGGCTGCCCAGTTCCTGGAGAACCGCATCGATACCGCGGGGGTCGAAGAAGTCAGAGACGATGACCGCCAGGCCACTACGCACACGCAGGCCGGCAAACCGGCGCAGGGCGCGGGGCAAGTCCGTGGGGCCGGCCGGCCCCTGGTGCTCCAGGAAGTCCAAAGCTCGCCGTAACCCCGCCCGCCCGGAAGCCGGCGGCAGCGGGGCGTTGAGCTCCGCCCCGAAAGGATACACGGATACGCGATCGAACTGATTAAGCCCGACGGTAGCGATCACGGCGGCCATCCGCCGAGCGGCGTCTGCTCGCGGAGGCGCCTCGAAGAACATCGAGTC
>JAAEQG010000512.1 GCA_024231775.1 bacterium | reverse complement strand
GACGAACAGCCGACATACCGCTTATTTCGGCGTTTCGCGATGAAGGGATTCCACTCGGAAGCTTGTGGTACAGCAACCACCTCGAGGAGCATTTCGAAGCGTGAGGTTACATGTACTCGTCGAGGGGGATGCCGACGCTGCTCTGCTGCGCGGCTGGCTGCGGCGGTTTCTTCCTCAACACAGCTTCAATCTGATTCGGCACCGAGGGAAAGGAAGACTACCGGGCGATCCCTCCCTGCCGCCGATTCCGAGGCGTGAGGGATTGCTGGATCAGCTTCCCGCAAAGCTTCGAGCGTACGGCCGCGAGCTCAATTCCGAAACCGATCGGGTCCTCGTTCTAGTGGACCTCGACGACGACGATTGCCACGACCTCAAGAAACGGTTGTTGGCGGTCTTGGCTACCTGTGACCCGCAACCGGTTGTTCTCTTCCGCATTGCCATCGAGGAGACCGAGGCGTTCTATCTCGGTGATCAATCCGCCATCAGGAGGGCTTTCCCCAACGCGAATCTCAAAAGGATGAAGAGCTACGAGCAAGACAGCGTCTGTGAGACGTGGGAGTTCTTCCAAGCAGTGATCGGCGCCAGAACGGAGGACAAGGTGGACTGGGCCGAGCGTATGGCCGCTCATCTCGGAACCGAGTGGAGGGGGAAGAACGCCAACCGATCGCCCTCCTTTCGCCATCTTTGCCTGGCAGTCCGGAAGCTGGCCGGAGAGCCCGTCGACTGATTCCCTCGCGTCTTGATCGTCAATGATAGACGACGACCCGAAACTCGCGAACGTCGCCCTTGCGAATCGGGACCGAGATCGAGCCCCCGCTCACATGCTGGCGGATGGTCATCGTCTCGCGGGTGGCCGCTTCCAGAGTGCCGCTCAGCTGCTTGCCGTTGCGGAGGATGATCTGGACGTCTTTGCCGATGTGCCGGCTCGCATGATCCGGCGGCACGGGCACGAGCGTGGCGGCGGTGGGCTCCGCCGGCTCCTCGGAATCGCCCTCGAACAGACCCCCCACCTTCCCGAAACCCTCACGCAAGGCACCGGGCAGGTCGTGCAGGATCCCTTCCCCCGTATCCCAGCCGCCGATGCCGACCCCCAGCGCGAACAGCACGAGGAGCAGAATCACCGAAACCAGGATCACCAGCAGCAGAAAGACGACGTAGGCCGCCAGCGCCTGCCAGAACGTGCACTTGTAGATCAGCTGGATCGCGAGCGTGCTGACCAGGGCGCCGACCACCAGACCCACGGTCATGGCCTCAGGTGAGACCTCGACATTGCCAAGGCTGGTGAGGATCTGATAGAGGATCCCGAAGGCCCACATCACCAGCGTCGCCTTGCAGGCGGTCCAGTACCGATCGTGGATGCGCACGATCCGCGTCGCCAGGTCGAGGAACAACGCCTGGAGCAGCAGCACCAGCGGCAGCGCCAGCAGCAACACCAGGCAGCCGACCCCGCCGAGAGCAGGGAGCTCGTCCCACGCCCCGGCCTCGGTCGCGGCCATGGCCGTCCGCGCCGGCATCGACAGAAGGACTGCGGCGAGAAGCCATGCCGCGTGGCTCGGTGGGCTCATCGGTTCTCCGATTAGGGCTTCGCGTCCCCGTGGTTCGGGAGTATCATACCCGACCCTGACGGCCTCAAGAGCCCGAGCTCATCGTACCGGGGTGACATCTTGAAGAAACTGGGCGCCTTCCTCATCTCCGAACGGACCGTGGTGACGGTCATCCTGATCAATACGGTGGTGATGACTCTCAGCGGGTTCTGCGACGACGGTAGCCGGGAGAAGACCCTGCTCGAGCGTATCGACTACGGGTGTGTGGTGTTTTTCGTCCTGGAAGCCGCGCTCAAGATCGGGCGTCATGGTTGGCGAGGGTACTGGTCGGTGGGCTGGAACCGCTTCGATCTCCTGGTGACCGTCCTCTGCCTGCCGGTGCTCTTCGGTCCGTTTCTCGACACCACCCACCAGCTCGGTTGGCTGCCGATCTTTCGCACCGGGCGGCTGTTTCGGCTGTTCCGCGTGCTGCGCTTCATCCCCGACGTGGATCGCCTCGTCTCCGGGATCCGCCGGGCTCTGCGGGCATCGGTCGGGGTGTTCCTGGCGCTCCTGATGATCAACCTGATCCTCGCCCTGGCCGCGACCTACATCTTCGGCAAGGAGGATCCGGAGAGATTCGGCAACCCGGCGAGCTCCTTCTACTCGATCTTCCGGATCTTCACGGTCGAGGGCTGGAATGAGTTCCCGGATGATCTCGAAGGCAAGACGTCCGATGAAGACGCGTCGGCCGATGGGGGCACGCAGGCCCACGAACCGCCGTGGGGCCGTGTCGGGTGGTCGACGCTCGGGATCCGGCTCTTCTTCATGTTCACCGTCCTGGTCGGCGGAATGCTCGGGCTCTCCCTCGCCAACGCGGTCTTCGTCGACGAGATGACGATGGACAACACCCGCGAGCTGGAGAGCAAGGTCGACGCCCTGACCGATGAGGTCAGGACCCTGCGCAAGCTGCTGCAGGACGGTACCGGGAGACACGGCTCGTAGGGGCGGGCCTCCGTGCCCGCCCATGCGCACCACGGCCACCCGGACTGCCCCAAGGGGTAGGATAGCCAGTCGACGTTCCCCCTCGAACGGGCAGTCGATTCCCGACCTTTTACTACTGGGATTCCTGCCCAACGGCAGGTTGTCACCCTTCGGGTATGCTAGGTTAGGATTTGGCATCGGCAAGG
>JAAEQG010000511.1 GCA_024231775.1 bacterium | reverse complement strand
GCCAGCAGGCCGTCCAACGTCGGGTGATCCGCTCCCGGTTCCGCCAGCTTCGCCAGCAGTCTGCCCAGGACTTCGAGCACGCCCGCCCGCGTCAGCCGTCCGGCAGCGTGGGCTTTGAATATCTCGAAAACCTCATCGTCGCTTACTCGTTCAGGATCCAAACCACGACGCCGGAAGGCTTTGAGGCGCTCGCACAGCACTATCGCGGCAAAGGCGGGAGCGCACTTCAGCTCGTCCACCACCCGCAGGAACAAGTCTGCCCTTCGCGAGAGCGACAGCGTGGCGACGACTTCCTCGCCCAGGCCCATCGACCGATAGCGCTTCTCACGGTCCCACACGTACTCGGGCAGGTTGGACGCAATCCGCGCAAGCCGCTCCGCCGAAATCGCCAACGGCGGCAGATCCGTATCGGGATACATCCGATTGGCGCCCGGCAGGACTCGCTCGAAACCGTTAGTACCGTCCTTGAGCCCCTGGCGGGTGTCGCTGGGAACCCCGACCGTAGCCTCCTTCGCTCGGATGACAATCTCATCCGCGGCGCAGCGTACGTCGGCTTCATCACCCCAGACCAGGATCAAGGCGTCATCCGGATTCGCCTTCATCTTGTGGCGCAAACGCTGCCAGTCCTTGCCGTAAAGAGACTCCGAAGCGGTGTCCGAATGAACGATGTTGGGCAAAGGAGTCAGGCACGCAATCACCCGGACCCGATCGGAAAACTCCCTAGCGAACGTCGTGTGCTCCTGGGTGGGCTCGTTCAGAATCCCGCCGAAACCCTTGAGCACCACGCACATCACCCGGTGCCCCTCCTCCAAGGCAGCCCGCATCGGCGCGTACTGAGTCTTGGTCACGATCCGGGTCACGTCGTCCATACGATGCTCGAAGGTGTCCGGGATCACGCCCCGGTCCTTCAATCGGCTGCGGATAGCCAACAGCGAACACTGCCGGCGGGCTTCGTTGTACACCAAGCGGGGAATCCGCCACAACTGCGGAACGCCTTTGATCTCGATACGCGTGCCGCCCCTCACGCTGACGTTCACATCCTGTCGAGCCGCCCCGTAACCCGTGCGGACCTTCCCCGTGCTGCGGCAGAGTCGGCGGATGATCTCGCCCACCTCCGCCACCTCCTCCGGAGTCCGCATGTCCGGTTCGGTGACCGGTTCGATCAGCGGCATGCCCAGCCGATCGGTCAGATAGACCCGGTCGTGCCTGACGTCCGAGACCTCCCGACAGGCGTCCTCTTCCAGCCCAAGCTGCCTGATCCGGATCTTGCGGTCCTTGAAGGGAATCCAGCCGTCTACCCCGACGATCGTCGTTCGCTGAAAGCCGGTAGGAATCGACCCGTCGAGGTACTGCTTTCGGGCGATATGCAGCTCGTTGACCATGTTCAGCCGCAGCAGCAGGGCAACTTCCAAGGCATAGTCGAGAGCGTCGTCCGCCATGAAGAAGGGCGGCGTATCGTCAAACTCGTACGTGCACACCGTGTCGTGATGGATGCGATAGTAGATGTTCTTCCGTGTCTTCTTCTCCATCAGAGCGGTGCCGTCGTACTCGCCGAGTTCGGAAAGGGTCGGCCGCATGTGCCGCAGGATCTCCGCGTCAAATGCGTCGCTATACCGCCCGGCGGGGCAACGGCAGAACAGCTTGGTCCTGGTCAGAAGTTGCTGATGGGTCTCGAGCCCACAGCGCAACCCGATGTCCGCGTAGTCATCGGGCGTCATCTCCTCGAACGATTTAAAGGTGGCGGTCATCGCGTGCTTGCTCCCGCGCCTCACCAGGCGCGACCGCCATTCTAGGAGCCCCCTCCAGCAACGGCAAACCGTGCGCAGGTCCGCGGTGGATCGCACCCGTCGGACTCGCTGGCCGTTGAGCGGCGCTGCGAGTTTCTATCCCCTCCGCGCAAGCACGTATCCGAAACTCGTCCAGCGCCCGTCATCCACCTCGAGCGTTCGCGGATCGTCCTCGGGCTTCTCCCGGCAGAACGGGTCGTGCCGGGCATACTCCAGCCACCACTCCCGGGCGTCGGGAACGTAGTCCGCCTCGATGACATCGAAGCCGGCCTGCTCCACCGCCGCCCGCGTCTCGTGAATGTCGCGGAAGCACTCCTTCCATGGATACTCATCCTGGGAGACGAAGGGCTCGAGGTCGGGGGGCAGGGGTACGTCCAGGTGCATGGGCTCGCCCAGGCCGAAGACGCCGCCGGGACGTAGGACGCGGTGGATCTCACGCAGGCAAGCGAGATATCCATTCTCACCCCGCATCGTCCGAACCATCTCGAGGGCGGTGGTCGAATAGACGTAGTCGAACGATTCAGCGGCGAACTTCGTGTCGGGGACGCCCATTTGGATTGCGAGGACGGTGTCGGACACGTTCCACTCCGCCGCCTGCTCCAGAATGTGCTCGACCATCGGTCGTTCGTCCATACGGTCATCCCATGGATCGATGGCTACGACGAAAACGCCGAACTCTCGAGCGAGGAAGCAGGATTGGATTCCGCGGTTTGCGCCCACGTCGAGCAACCGCGCATTTGGACGGATCCCCATCGCTTCCGCCATGAATTCCGCGAGCTTCAGTCCCCCTGGCCCGCTGCAATGCGCGTAGATCTTGTCCAGATCGGTGTACTTCGCCGAGCGGTCATAGGTCTGCACGTGGACCTCTCCTATGGCAGGGAACTTCGCATGACAGGCGGCATGATAGCGTGCTTCCCGGATCCTTGCCACGCAAGGGCGTGGCGGCCATCGCGCACTTGCTCCTGTGACTCAACGGGAACACACGCCACTCTGTGAGAGTTTTCCGGGAACGGCGCACCGTGCGGAGGTCCGCACCGGATCGCGCGCGATGTACCCGGTGGCCGTCCAACGGAGCCGAGAGCCCTGGAACCACAGGAGCGTCAGAATGGAGTCAGAAACTGCGTGGGGATTGGCCTCTCCTCATCAAGCCGAGACAGGTCCGCGGGAGACTCTCCACCTGTCGGGTCGAGCGCCGATGATCGCCGGCGCTATCCGCAAGGCCATGGACATACGTGGGCCCGCCCTGCTTCGGAGGCGATCGCTCGTCTCCACGCAGGGCAGGCCCGGTTACGGCGGCGCAGGAACTCGACGCGCGAGAACCTGTCCGACCGGCTCAATGGTGGACGCACCTCTCCACTGGCCAGATGCCGGCTACGGCGTCGCCACCGACGAGCGTCGCCGCCCGATGACCAGCGTTCCTGCCGTCAGCAGCAACAGTGTCATGACGATCAAACCCCATTCAGAGGTTGTGGGGATCGCGGAACCACCATCAGGCTCGCAAGCATCATCGATGCCGTTTGTGTTACTGTCCCCGAGGCAGTAGTACTCATGCCCCGGACGACCGCCCATCGCTATGCAGCAAGACCGGTCCACGCCGTCGATGCAGGTTGTCCCGTCGTCCAGGCAGCACGACCGCTGCCCCCGGCAAACTGACCCCGACCCCAGCGGCGTACCGCCCAGTTCTTCTTCGCAGCACAGGGCATCCGCCATCACGCAGTCGCCGTTTGAAGAGCAGCAGGCCCGTTCTCCAAGGCAGCTCGTTCCTTCACCGTAGCTGCCTCCAGTGAGCGCGCAGCAGGCAGCTGACGTCTCGAGGCAGGATCCGTCCAGTAGACAACAAGCACCCGTGGGATCGCACGTCGTCCCGTCGCCCTGGTAGTCGCCGGCACCTGTCGTGCAGACATCCTCTGTCGCAACCAAGCACGATCCGTCAGCCTGGCAGCAGGCACCCAGTGCGTCGAATCCAAAGTCAATCGAAACCGGTTCCGGCGGCCATTTCACAACGCTGCAGCCGTAGCTATAGCTGCTGACCATGATCCAATGGCCAACGCCGCCTGTCATGGAATAGGAAACCGACCCCGAGTCGGAGCAGTACACCTCCGTCAGGTGATCGCAGTCACTGCCAGTGAAGATCGCGGCCGCCGTGTGATCACCGCTCACGCTGATGCTCGCAACGCAGTCTTCCGCAGGCTGGTAGTACCACCACACCCCGTACGGACTCCAGGCGCAAGACGAGCTGTTGCAGCTCACGTCCGCGTCGCCCGTCGCCAGGCGATACCACAGGCTCTCTGAGTACGGGAGCGCCGTGATGACTGCGGCGTCCACGCAGAGGTCGTTCGGCGGCGGTTCGCAAGCGTCGTCTGTTCCATTCACGTTGCCGTCCCCCTGGCATTCGTCCACGGGTTTGGCGTCACCGCCCAACGCCTGGCAGCACCACGGATCCGCATCGAGACAGGTGCCGTTGGAGCAGCAGGCCTGCGGCTCGTAGCAGATCGTCCCCACACCACGGTAAACGCCGGAAAGGGTATCGCAGCCGGTCTCGGTTCGCTCGACGCAGCTGCCGTCGCCAAGACAGCACGCCCCCAGCGGCCCCTCATCGCACACAACCGTCCGCGTCAGGGTAGGGTCTCCGATGGTGGGATTCGTCCACTCCACGCTCTGAGTCTCAAGGGGATTCCATGCGGCCATAGCGTAGACTGGATTCTCCTCGGGCTCCCAGGTCACGGAGCCAACCCCTCCGCCGTCAGCGAGACACGTCGTCCCGTCGGATTCGAACATCGCCAGCAGACCATCACTATCACCTGCCCCCCAACTGGTGGTCCATCCGGCGACCCACAGGCGCCCGCTGGCAGTTGCCAGAACGGATCGCCCGGTGTCGAATCCGGCTCCGCCGATGCTCCTGCTCCAAGCCAAGCTCCCTGCGGGCTGATCCCATCTGGTCAGCAGAACATCGGTCGATGTATCGGTTATTGAGCCCGTTACGACGAACCCGCCTTCCGTCTCAATCACCGAGTAGCCCTCAGAGTCGGAACCAACTGTTCGCTTGGCCCAGTCAATGTCCAAGTTCGGTTGGAGCTTGTAGAGAAAGCTGTCGTCTCCGACCGTGCCAGTAAGGGCATATCCCTGGTCTGACGCTTCGATGATCGAGCGGGCTTCTTCGTCAATAGTGTCGTTTCCGATGGTGTATCCCCACTCAACCGTAGCGTTTGAGCGCATCATCACAACAAATACGTCCTCATCAGCGCCATAGTCAACCTTGCCCACAAGGAGGTGTCGGCCATCGGAAGCTCCAGCGAGCGAGTAGCCATAGTGGTCCCAAGAGCCGTAAACCGAGTTGTAGATGGACCTCTTGTGGATCAGGCTCCCGCCCGAATCGAACCTGGCATACAGGAGGGTGTGCCTGAGCGGGGCAATATGGCGCTCCATTTCTCCTGTCACCACGAGGTCACCGTTGGGGTCCTCGATGACCGCATGTCCGTCGAAGTCGAGGTCTCCATCCAGGCGGCTCAACACATAGGACCACTCGTGCGCCCCATTTGACTGGAACTTCGACAGCAGAAGGCCTCTGCGGGTACCGTCAGCGCTGTTCTTGTATCCCGTCAGCACCAGCCCGCCATCCTGGGTCTCAATGACTCCTCGCCCGACCTCATCGGAGACGTCTCCCAGCGTGGCTTTCCAGACGATGTCTCCCCATGCGCCGAACTTGACGAGAAGAACGTCCCTCCCCCCGGCGCCGAAACTGGTGGTGTACCCTACTGCTACGACGCCTCCATCCGACGTGTCAACCGAGTCATAGAACACGTCCTCTTCAGCACCGCCCACGGCTTCGACCACCCCATCGCCAGCCGCACGGGTTCCTCCGTCCGCAGCTCCCTCGGGCGATACCCACGCTTCGCCCACCTGCCCGTGGGCCTTTGACATGACCAGTCCAATAGCCAGCACTGTCACAAAACGTGCCACTCCCTTCATCATTGATCTCCGTTCTCTGAGACTTGATCCAAACCGCGCTTCGACTTGCACATCCGCGACCACATTCGCCGCGGGACTTTCCTCTCGGCACGCTGACTACGACGCAGATGTCCGCCGCGCGCGGACTAGGCGCGGCAACCACGTTGGGCCAACCTCCTGCGCCTATCCAGGAGGCCCGACACAGCGCGCTGCTCGAACTCCATTCCAGCTACGCCGGCACCTCCCCGGACTACGAGTTGAGGGCGGCGGGGCTTATTGCACGAATCAGGCATGCCCCACTGCTAGTGGTGATCAGGCTCCTTCCCGTTTGGCAAGACTTCTCCCCATTAACGTGCAGACTAACTGAACGGACGAATGGGCCACCTCACCTGGAAGCGGGGGCGAACTCCTCTCAACGGTACTACCGCGCAAGTCCCTGGCACGACGTCGCTCCTGCACGTCCGCCCAGACCGCGCTGGCCAATACCTCACCGATAGACAGCTCATGCCTCAGTGAGCCACAGCCCATCCCCAATAATGTAACGTTCGCTCCTAGATAGGATCGGAGCCGGATCTGCGGCAGAGGTTGTGTCGTTGCCATCTGCGACGGCGAGAGGCATCAATAAGCTTGCTGCACTTATCCAACCTCAGAACCTCCACCACTTCAATCGTATACGAGAAGGACCGATAATGTCAAACATATTCCTACAAACCCGCAACTCCAGGACTGGCTGATTCGCTCCGGATCCGCAAAGAACCCCCGGGAGCCCGGCGGCCTCCTGGGGAATGTTCGTAGGTGGATACCCCTGGGTCGCTGAGGCGGGCCATGGCCCGGTGACAAGCCCTGCTCAGCGGTTGACCACCTCATGCACTGCCTCCCAGATGCCGCACCTTTGGGTGCGGTACGGGACGCATGACCCTATTCTCTCTCGAATCTCCCCCTTTTTTTGCAGGTTCTGGGTCTTTACGACAATGAACACCCGGTCGTGCTAGCAATACCTATCCCCCGAGGGGCGGCTTCGAATCCGGCTGCGGGTTCGACCAGCCACAGGCCCTCCCCGAGGAACCGAGTCGATCCCCAAGAAGGAGGACTACAGATGAAGGTGCGCGCACCGGACCAAGACAACTGGACAGTGAAGTCCCTCCGCGGATTCACGTTGGTGGAACTGTTAGTAGTCGTGTCGATCATCGCCCTGCTGATCTCCATCCTGTTGCCATCGCTGCGCAGGGCTCGCGAGCAGGCCAAGCTGGTGAGCTGCCTGGCAAACACCACCGGCATATCCAAGGCAAGCTTGACCTATGCGGCGAACGATCCTGGGGAGAACATGATCCCCGTGCCGAATCTCGATGTGCTCCAGGTGGCTTCGGGCTCGATTGAGTGGGGTGGTAAAGCGGGGATAGGACAGCGTACCAATGATCGAGACGACTCGACGTCGCTCTTTGGCACTACGGCCTATCGCGGCCCGGCCCACCGGCCCCTGAACTTCAATCTCTTCAAGGGCGGTTTCAAGGACTACAACCCTCCCACGGGGAGTCCCGACCCTGGACCGGGCAACATACACTACAAGGACGACACGAAGATCGACCTTACCATCTACCGCTGCCCCTCGGATACAGGATACGCCAGCGGAAAAGCCACGTACCAGAACTTCGGCGAGAATGCCCGCAATGAGACCAAGTTCAGGCAAGACGGGCTCACCGCATACGATCACTACGGGACCAGCTACGCGGCAAACTGCTTCTGGATCATCGGCGGGCTGTCCGGCCAGCGGTTGCGCAGCCAATCGATCTTCATGATGCCCATGTCCCGGGTTCCGTCCCCGTCCGCCACGGTGGCCTACCAGGAGATTCCCTCGCGCTTCGCGTGGCTATGGGGCTCATGGGACGGTTCGAGGTGCGACTACGCCGGACGGTTGAAAGACGAGAATGGTGAGATCATGGGTTGGCACCGTCAGCCGTTCAACTTCGACGTCGGGTTTGCGGATGGTCATGCCTCAACGGTCGAGATGCGCGGTTGCATCCGCCCAGCGCCCAACCTGGGCTTGCAGAATTACCCAGTTGGGGAGTGTGATCCCGCTCTCACCTCGTACGAATGCGCCGAGTGTGTCACGATTCGCGGACCGGGATGGCAGTTGGATACGCTTCCTGCGGCATCGGTGTTGACGACGATGTTTGCAGACTGACAGACCTCAAAAGGAAGAGCAGAACATGGATGAACAAAGACGCAAGACGTGGTTTGGGGCCGTGATGCTGGTGGGGCTGCTGGCCACCGCTCTGGGAGCATACTTCCTGTTCCGACCCGGACCGTCGATCACCCCGGACTTGGCCATGGGTACGGTGGCAGACCCGCCTGAGACGCCCGGCGACGATCCGGACGACAAGAAGCCGTCCCGGCCTTCAGATTCACCGGAGCAGGACGAAGCCCAGCCCCCAACGCAGTCGAGGTTCGACGCGCCTATGTCGCCGGCTGAAGCGGAGAGACGTCGTGGCCCCACCAACCAGCCCAAGGGCGCACTGTAGCTGCGTACCGGTGTGTCAATCCGCACAATCCGACGGCGTGATCTGAACCGAGCCGCGACCGTAAGGGAGCGCACACCCCAGGACAGCGAACAGTATAGCCAACCGCTTCCTTACGGGCGCGGCTCGGTTCACTTATCGGTTCCGGTCTGACGCGGCCAGTACAGCCCCTGCTCGCAGGCAACGGTGAACGCCTCGGCTGACCCTTTGAGCTGCTCCCAGGAAGAGCGAATGCGATCAGCTTCGCTGGGCTCGATCTTGCCGTCGTCCTCGATGGACTTCATCACCGTGGTGAGCAGATGGCTGAACTCCTGCACCAACCGCTGAGTGGTCATCAACAGTTCGGTCTGCACGTCACTGGGAGGTGGTGAGGGACTGGACACGAAGAACCCCCCCGCCTCGTGGCACAGCCAGTTCACCACGTCGGTGCTTCCCGTAGCCCGGACGATGTCCGCCAAGCGGTCCAGCGGGTTCCGTGCCCCGCTCGCATCCGGGTCGTCGCGCGGGGATTCCTGGCACCACTTGTAGACCAGCGCCGGCGACACCCGCAGCGCGTTGGCCAGGGACTTCGCCCCGATTTCGTCGATCGACTCGCGTAGCACCTCGTAGGATCGCATAAGCCCGCTCGCCTCCAGTCAGAACCACGCCACGGCGCCGGCGCATTGCCAACACGTGGCCAGCCATTATAAAGCTCATCGGTGGCGGGATACATACCGCCCCCGCTGAGCGAATCAGGGAGGGTGCGTGACAGTACGGGCGGGCTTTTGAGCGTTCTGTCCCCGAGCGATCTTCTGCGCGCGAATATCGCTGCGTCTGGACGATCCTCTTCGCCCTGAAAGGGCGCTCTAGGATAGCCCAGGGCAACGCCCTGGGGCAGAATCGCCCGAAGCAACGTAAGCCCTGAAGGGTGCGTGACAGTATGGGCGGGCTCTTGAGCGTTCTGTCCCCGAGCGATTTTCTGCGCGCGAACATCGCTGCGTCTGGACGATCCTCTTGCCCTGAAAGGGCGCTCTAGGATAGCCCAGGGCAACGCCCTGGGGCAGAATCGCCCGAAGCAACGTAAGCCCTGAAGGGGCGAAGTAAAGCTATGCCGCCCTGTCAGGGCTTGCGTTTGCCTCGATCACGAGAACCCAGGGCGTTGCCCTGGGCTGATCTATGGCGGCCCGTTGGGGCTTCTCGAGGCGTTGGCAACATGGACGCGCGGTGGGCCGCATCAGCCCGCCCAAACTGTCATAGACCCGATCAGGGATTGCTGGCATGACTGAGCATGTACAAACCGTCACCGAAATCAAGGCCCTGCTGGCTACCCACGGCGTCAGCCCCCGCAAGCGGCTGGGGCAAAACTTCCTGATCGACGGGAACCTCATGCGTCGCCTGGCAGACTCCGCCGAGTTGAGCGAAGCCGACACGGTCCTCGAAATCGGCCCGGGCACCGGAGGGCTGACCGATCTACTGGTCAAGAAGGCAAAACGCCTCCTGGCGGTGGAAATCGACCGAACCATGCAGGACATTCTGCTGGCCAGGTTCGCCGAATGCCCACGCTTCGAGTTGCTGGCTACCGACGTATTAGCCAATCGAACGCACCTGGCCGACTCGGTGCGCACGCTGCTCGAGGCTATGGATAAGTCGGACCGTGCCCACCTCAAGCTCGTCGCCAACCTGCCCTACGGCGTAGCGGCTCCCGTCTTGGCCAACCTGCTGATGGGGAGCGTACCGCCCGTGCTCTACTGTTTCACCGTGCAGAAGGAGATGGCTGACCGCCTGGCCGCCACCCCCTCCACCAAGGACTACGGTCCGCTGAGCGTGTTGTTTCAGAGCATCTGCGATCTCGAGCTGCTCGCCAAGGTCCCAGCCTCCGCGTTCTGGCCTCAGCCGCAAGTCGAATCGACCATGCTGCGCATGGCCCCGTCGCCCCGTCCGGCCTATGCCGGTAAGCAGCCTAAACACTTCATGCAGTTAGTCCGTTCAGGCTTCGCCCATCGTCGCAAGACCCTGCGTTTCAATCTGCGCCGACACCTCGGAGATGGCGCCACCGCCGCCCTCGAGCAGCAGATCGATCTCGACCGCCGCGCGGAAGAGTTGAGCGTCACCCAGTGGGTCGAGCTGGACATCCTCACCGCCGACCGTAAGGAAGCGGACGAAGACGAGTTCCGGGCCAACCAGCAATCAGAGCCCCCAGAGGGGGCGTAACTGAGGTAGCCAGGGGCGTAATACGCCCCTGGGATGAGGAGCGGCGTAGCAACTCCAGACCCTGTTAAGGGGCGGAACTACTCCGGCTGGCGGGTATCGCCCTTCCAGAGCGTAGTATTTCGTCTGACAATCCGCGTTGATCCGTGTTGATCCGCGGCCAAGTCCTTCCATGGGGCGTAATATGAACTCTAGCTGATTACTGCCGTTTCCCGCGTTCATGCTGCGGCTCCAAGCCCTCTCCCCTGGGGGAGAGGGTAGGGTGAGGGGGCAGGTTCAGGGCCTCTT
>JAAEQG010000510.1 GCA_024231775.1 bacterium | reverse complement strand
GTGCACGTCGCCGAATCCGATGATGGCGCCCTTCGCCTCCGGCCCCGGGGACTTTAGGCCCGGCGACCAGTACGGCTGCAACGTCAGGCCCATCGAGCCAGGCGGCACCGCTGCGATCAATTCATCGAATAATTCTTCCGGCGTACAGTCCCGCTCGCTCGCCAGTTGCACCTCTCGCAGGCCAAACTCGTCCCTGAACCAACTGACCATCCAATAACCCCGGTAGACCTGGATCTCTAGATTGTAGGCCCCAGGGACGGCGCTGGGAAAGGGCGGAATGAGGGGAATGACTTCGACGTAGCGGCGGCTGGTGGTGTTGACGGTGGCGGTGGTGCCGTAGGAAAGACAGGCGACGTGTGACTGTAGCGCCCCCGCCCCCAACACCTCGCACGCCTTGTCTGCCGCGGCGGCGATGAGGGGCAGTCCGGCCGGGATGCCGGTCGCCTCCGCCGCCTGGGACGTGATCTCACCCAGCATTCCGGTGGGAGGAACCAGATCGACAAACATCCGCTTTTCCAGCGGCAGCACCAGCCACTTCCAGTCCCACCACTTGGACCAGGTCAAATGTTTGTAATCAAAGGGCATATAGCCCACCTGGCAGCCCACGCTGTCCACGAAACGGCCCACCAGGCGGTGAGTCAGATAACCCGACAGGTACATGTACTTGAAGGTCTGCCCCCAGATTTCCGGCTGAGAGGTGCGGATCCAATTCGCCTCCGCCTCCGCCTGGAGATAGGCGGCCGTGTCTGACATTCCGCCCAGGCGAAAGATCAGCCCCCAGGGGCCGCCAATCGGCTTTAATCCCTCGGTGCGGCGCTGGTCGAGCCAGACCATAGCCGGGCGCAGTGGCTTTCCTTCCGCATCCACATTGACCACCGTGGAACGCTGAGGGGTGAGGGCCACGCC
>JAAEQG010000509.1 GCA_024231775.1 bacterium | reverse complement strand
TCGTTCGTCTGTCCCGGAAAACACGACTTCGGAGACCACCTCCGGGAGCTTTTGACCTCTATTGAGAAGGAAGGCTGATGAAAGCCCTGAGGAAGTTTCTCGACAAACAAGCGACGCACTTTCACAAGGGCGGCAGGCTCCAAAAGCTGTTCCCGCTCTGGGAAGCGCAAGACACACTTCTCTACTCTCCGAGCAAGGTCACCCGCGGTGCCTCCCATGTGCGCGACGCCGCGGATCTGAAGCGGATCATGACCGTGGTGATCGTGGCGCTTCTTCCTTGCATCTACATGGCCATGTACAACACCGGCCTCCAGGCCCACCGCGCGATCGCAAGTGGAGCGGCGCCGCTCGACAACTGGCAGACCGGGCTGTTTCAGGCGCTGGGGTGCGAGCTCGACCCCGGCAACTGGCTCGCCTGCCTGCTGCACGGTGCGATCTACTTCATCCCGCTGGTCGTCTTCACCTACGCCGTGGGCGGCATCGTCGAGGTGATCTTCGCGGTGGTCCGCAAACACGAGATCAACGAGGGGTTCTTCGTCACCGGGATGCTGATCCCGCTGACCCTGCCGCCGACGATCCCGTACTGGCAGGTGGCGCTGGCGACCGTGTT
>JAAEQG010000508.1 GCA_024231775.1 bacterium | reverse complement strand
CCTCACCCTGCCCTCTCCCCCAGGGGAGAGGGGTTTGCAGCCGCAACATGAACGCGGGAGAAGGCAGCAATCAACCAGATTGCGTATCAGACCGCTCTACCCAAGTGTAGCCGCTTCATGGCTGGGGGCTGGTTCCGCTGCGGCGGAGGGTCTGGGCATGCCCGGGTCTGCCACCTCATACACGTACGTGTCGCCCCGCCGGAACACCGGACGCAGCAGGCGATCATCCGGCGGCGCCCAACCGTCGGACCGGTCGGCCACCACATAGTCGACCCCATAACGGTCCAGGATCGTCCGGGCTGCGGTGGCGTCGCCTCCGTGGTAGAACCGACGAACGTCGACGAGGATCGGCACGGTGTCAAAGCGCAGGCGCCAGTGTGATTCACGCTCGAGGACTACGCGGCGTTCGGTGAGCATGCTCGCAGTGGTCCAGCCCTGGCATTGCGGTTGCAGCACCATCGCGTCCGCGGGGGTGGAGGCGCGGATATACCGGTAGCAGGCATAGACATCTTCGCTAAGCACTTCGCTGCGGTAGCGCGTCTTCCACACCGCGGAGTAGCGCAGGGCATCCGCATTGGCGATTCCCCCCAGAACCATCAGCGTAATCGTGGCTGCGGTGACATGCCAGCGGCATTTCGCCAGGTGGCGTATGGCAAAGTACGCCATGACCCCGAAACCGGAGAAGAGCAAGGCCCGGACCAGGGTCAACAGGTGGGCGGAGATATCGTGAGGAACCCCCTTGGCGATGGGAAAGAACACGAACCCAATGCAGGTACACGCCAGGATGGAGAGCGTGACCGCATCCGCCCAGTGAACGCTTCCCTGGGCGATGCGGTGACGGCGGCGAACGATGAAGTACACCATCGCGACCAAACCGAGATGAAACGCATGCCCCATGCAGGCCAGCAGAGCCAGCGGCCACTGCAGCACCACCGGAAGACTCTCGATGACCGCGCGGACTGTCTGCAGGACCTGCGTAGGCCAACCGGGAGAAGCCCGCAAAGAGTCCCACCACCACAGCAGAAACGCCAAGGGGCGCATCACCAGTGGGTAGGCAAAGTCGGCTTCCGCGAGCTGCCCCTGACGGACCACGATCAGCAGGACCTGCACGCCGAAACACAATATAAACCAACGCCAGTCGCCCCGTTGACGCAGCACCAGGAACGCCAGAATCGTCACCGCGGGAACCACCGCCAGGGCAAAGTTCGCCTTGTGCCAAAGGAGTAGCGCCGAGACGATCGCCGCCAGCAGCAGTGGCCCGCGTGAACGCCGACTATCAATTAGTGAACTGTAGTAAACTACCAGAAACACGCCGACCAGCCCAAACGCCGTCGGGTAGCTGCAATGCAGGAAACCGGGCAGCTCGTTCGTCAGCAGGGCGTGTTGCCCGCGCGGTACGGGAAACCCGATCACCAGAAATGCGCAGGCCACTCCGGCAAGCGCCGCCCCCCGACCAAAACGCCTCACCAGGCTCAAATAGCAGCCCAACGCTACAAACACCCACCGCATGGTCAGGGCGATGTAGAAATACGCCGTCTCCGCATCGGCGCCGGTCACCCGGCGCATCAGGTCGCACCAGACGTCCGGCATGTAGTGGTAGGCTTTGTTCGTCGCCCCGGACACAAAGGGCACCGCTTCCGGCGGCGTGTGCCGGGCCAGCTCGGCGACGATCGCCACGTGTACGGCATGATCGCCATAGGGCATGACATGGACCCGACCGTCATGCACCTCGACCACGGAGAGCGAGTGGCTCCACACCACCGCGATTCCCAACGCCAGCCACAAAATCCCCGTATCCGCCAGGGTAACCCGCCATGGTGGGTCTGTGGCCCGGTGCGAACTTCGGCTGCGTAACCCCAGGAGCATGGCGGCCACACTGGCGATGGCCAGCAGCGGCCAGAACGCCACCGCGATCCCCAGCCAGCACATCAGGTACCACACCAGCGGCGTCACCAGCAGGCCCAGCAGACCGGCAGAAGCGGCGCCTTCCAGCCCGTTCAATCCGTTCAAGCGGAAAAGCCCACGCTGCACCAGGTATCCCGGCACGAAGCACAGCAGAACCACCCCCAACAACGCCCGGATGGCGACTCCCGTAGAAACACCGTGGTGCAGAACCAGGTAGGCCCCCAGCACCAGCGGTCCGATGGCCGCAGCCGTCAGCCCCAGCCATCCGACACCCAGAGGACCTGTCTTTGAGGGGTTTATGGTGTTCATTGCCGGTCGATTCGCCGCATGGATCCACGTCCAGGCCGGGCAACCGGCCGACAGCGCTGTTGGCGTGCGTGTATTATCGGCACGACAGGACGATTGGACCCATCCGCAGACCAGAAAGTGGAGGTGATGGCCGTCCGGGCCGGCGCCGTGCAATCACCGGAGGCGACCCCGAATCAGCGCAGGTCATAGCGAGGCGAATCGCCCCGGAGGGGCGCGCGGCTGTAGCCAGGGGTGAAGCGCAGCGAAACCCCTGGAAACCGAACCCCCCAACGCACCCGCCCCGGCAGGGGCGGAGGACAACGAAGGCACAGGAACGCCCGTAAGACAAAGCGAACGGCTCGCGTACGCAGCGTTCGACGTATG
>JAAEQG010000507.1 GCA_024231775.1 bacterium | reverse complement strand
GTCGGGGGGGATACGAACGAGTTGCTCGTCGAGGGGGTGACGGACCCGGACGCGACGGTGTGGCTGAACGATTGGTTCCAATCGTTAGAAGTCAGCGCCGAGGGCAGTTTTAGCGTCGTCTACCCTTTGCAAGAAGGGGTAAACGAGATTGAACTGGTAGCCGTGGACGACGCGGGCAACCAGGCTTCCCTCGTGCGGGAGATCACCTTGCTCACCGCCCCGCCGGACGTCGTGGTGCTGAACCCGCCGGATGGCCTTTGGATCAACGAGCGTATGTTGAGCGTACAGGGCACGGTCCCGCCTGGAATTCGGGTGCAGGTCGACCAGGCCGAGGCCCAGGTGGACGAGGAAGGCCGCTTTAACGTAGACGTCGTGCTGGAAGAGGGGGAGAACATTGTCCGCGTCGAGGCGATTGACGCCGTGGAGAATGTTTCGGTGGAGGAGCGACGAGTCTACCTGCACACCCTACCGCCGGCGCTTTCTTTGACTACAGTGCGGGATGGAATGACGGTGCGAGAGCCTTCGCTCCTGGTCGTGGGACAGAGTGTGCCTCAGACCAACATCTGGTTGAACGGGCGCGAACTGGTGGTGGACAGCCAGGGAGGGTTCCAGGGCCTGGTCGAGTTGATCGAGGGAGAGAACGTCGTCCGGGTCGAGGCGATGGACCGGGCGGGCAACAGGTCGGTGGTGGTGCGAGAAGTGGTGTATTCGTCCGCGCCGGCCAGGGCGACGCTGCCGCCAGCGGTGCGCAACGTGTTGGCGGTCGCGGGTGTGGGCATTGCGGGAGTTCTCGTATTGTGGGGGATCAGCGGCATCTGGCAGCGACCCCTCGCCCTGGTGCTTCGGACCACCCGTTCCACCCTCTTCCCTGGCGCCGATGGGCGACTAGAGCCTGCCGTCGTGGCGTTCGAGATTTCACGCCAGGCGACGGTGACGGCAGATGTGTGGGATTTGTCCAATCGGCACGTGGCCACCGTGTT
>JAAEQG010000506.1 GCA_024231775.1 bacterium | reverse complement strand
GGACATCTGCAGAGGGTTTGTCCGCCGGAGATTGTCCGGCGCGGAGAACGCGTAAGTGTCGCGGAGGAGATGTGTTGGGAGAAGGGTCGTGGACGGACGGAATAAGTTAAGGCTGCTTGACAGGCCTTCAGGACTGCAGCTCTCGGGACTCCCGCTTGCGATGCCGTTCGTGAGCGTTCTTGAGTTCCCGTGCCGTAAGGCCAAACTTACGTCCAACGTCGGTTCCCACGAACTCATCGAAGGAACGGAAACCACCGGCTTTCCATGCTTCGGAGATCTGCTGGTCTTGTCTAGCGTCAGTATCCCGCGGGCGACCAGGACGGTTTCGCGACTTCGGCCTCTCGAACATCCGGACGATGACCAGCTTGACGTCGCCCGCTAGATCGCTCTCGAAGTCCACTGGCTCCTCTGGCCTTCCCTTGAGCCACCAGACTGCCTCACCCCACGCTGAGATGAAGCCGTTGACCTCGGGTTGCTCCTGGCGCTGGCGCACCATCGCCCTGAAAGCCGCGTATTGCGGCTCAGCGAAAGCGCCGGCTTTGATGGCTTCGATCAACAACCTGCCCGCGGATTCGAGCCGCTCCGCCGGTGAATCGCCTCGGCCCGGCAGAGCCCGCATTTCGTCGGCGATCGCTTCGAGCGCTGCACGATTCGGCGAAGGCATGGTACCGCGACCTCTTCAGTGAATGGCCGTCGTCCAGGCGGGAGCGCGGCACGGAGCGTGCAGTTTGGAGAGTGCCCGCGGAGCAGCCGCTTCCTACTCCGCATCCTATCGGCGAACTCGAGGCTGGGCCAGGAGGCAAGCCTCGCCTGGTTCACCGTGAACACGCAAGCCCGAACTCACGGCGGCGAGTGCCGGCTGGCCATCCAGCAGGCCTGCACAGGCGAGACAATCCGGCTCAGACGCGAGAAGTCCTGGACCGCGTGGCCGTTGTGGACACGACGCTGGTCCTCGCCGAAGACAACGTCCAAAAGGCCGAACGACCGAGGTTCAGCTTCGATGAGCGGCACGGTCTCCGATGCCGTCCTCCGCCGGCGCATAGGTCAGGTAGCTGACCGCCAGATCGATGCGCCAGGTGGGCGTGTCTCCGGCGTTCTTCCGCGCCCCCCGCCCCGCGGAGACATGCACACTCGACAGACTCAGCGACGGATCTTCCCCCAGGAGCCGACAAATGAACGCTGTCGCCAGCCGCTGCGGGGCCTGCGGGATGCTGTCCTGCCAGAGCTTCTTGGGCACACCGGCACCAGCCAGGGCACGATCGATCTGGGCGAGGTTCTCGGCGGCCAGTTCGGCTCCGTCGCGCAGCGGCGTTCGGAGGATCAGGAAGACCATGCGGGGCAACGACATTTCACAGCCTCCGGATGCCCTCAAACCGGTCGGCGGAGCATGGCGACGTCGCTGGAGGTGTCAAGTCGTAAGTCGTTTGCCTGCAACGAATACGGAGTATTCGGGAGGGATAGTGAGAACGTAGTCGCAGGGTTCGGGAAGCATCGCATCGCTTAACGCATCACAGACGAACGCGCTACCGTTTGCGACGGTTTGGTAAGGTGACGGACAGGAAACGGCGACTGCTGCCATCGAGAACCGCGCGGAACGCCATGACTGGGGAGGTGAGAGCGGTCCGGACCGTATGCGTCAGCGCGTCCCCAGAAAAACTCGCTTCAAGGCCGAATTTCTGACGCAGACCCGTCCTTGGTGTTCTAGAGGGAGGGTATGCTATGCTACTCACATCTCAACAGCTGGCAGGAAGAGGTGCGGCTGTTCTCCGAACCCGCAGTGGTCCGGCGCAGTACGCCATCCGGGTGGGCGACGCCGTAGTGTCTCGCGCTTCTGGCACCTCCGGTGACATGTTCAGCCTAGCGGACCGCGAGAGCGGCGAGTTTTGCATTTGCGATGGAGCCTTCCGTTCCCAGTTGAGCGAGGCGATCGGCAAGATACTCGGGATGGTGCCGCAGCCGACAAGCAGAATAAGGGCCGGCATTCGAGCTGACACACGGCCAGCAAACCGTACTGTTGAGGTAGGCGATGCCTTGGTGTATCGCTCCGCCGGTACCTACGGCGATGTGTTCAGCCTGGCGGACCGCAGGAGCTGCATCTTCTGCCATTGCGGTGAAGACTTCCTCTCCCAGTTGGGCAGGGCGCTCGGTTAGGCGCCACGCCCGACATGCTTTGAAAGCGACAGGGCCAAGGCTTAGAGAAGTACCGCGCCTCTCCAAGCCTTCTACCAAGGGCGCCCACCTCCGTCGTAGGCAGGAGGTGGGCACCTCTACACGTCACCACAACCTCACGCACGAGACCTCCGTTGTATTCGTAGCGCTCGCATGCGCATGCGAACCCGGCAGGGAATAACTTTGCTGGGATTCCGAATTTCCTCCGCGTTCGTGTCCTTTATCCAGCAGAGCGGCGTGGTGCTCTTGGAACGACTGAGGTCTTGGTATTAAGGAGATGAGTGATGAGTACGGTGAGCAACATGACAACGCGTATGCGAATTCTGATGGGTCTGTTGGGACTGGGCTTGACGGTAGCTGCGGTCGGCCCATTCGTTGGCCTTGGCGGCAACGGTGGCATTGACACGGTGAGCGACACCGGCACCGAGATTGTCCCTGGCGGGGGATACGACGACGGTGCGTCGATCGGCGCGGGGTACGGCGCGGACGCTGGCCGGAGCGGCGATCTTGGCGGAGCGGGCAACGGTGGTCCGGCGACCGGCGGCGGAGAGACCCTCGGCGGTGGCGGGACCGGTGGCACGACCGGCGACGGTGACGGTGCCGGTGCGTCGATCGGTGCGGGGTCCGGCGCGGACGCTGGGCGGGGCGGCGATCTTGGCGGAGCGGGCAACGGTGGTCCGGCGACCGGCGGCGGAGATACCCTCGGTGGTGGCGGGACCGGTGGCACGACCGGTGACGGTGCCGGTGCCGGTGCGTCGATCGGTGCGGGGTCCGGCGCGGACGCTGGCCGGGGCGGCGATCTTGGCGGAGCGGGCAACGGTGGTCCGGCGACCGGCGGCGGAGAGACCCTCGGCGGTGGCGGGACCGGTGGCACGACCGGCGACGGTGACGGTGCCGGTGCGTCGATCGGT
>JAAEQG010000505.1 GCA_024231775.1 bacterium | reverse complement strand
TCCGATCGACTACAACGGCGACAGCTTGGTGGACTCTTTCGACTACTCGATGCTGGAGTCTTGCCTTTCCGGCCCGTCCGGTGTGGTTCCGGACGGATGCGATTGCGTTGATCTGGACGACGACAACGACACCGACCTGGCTGACTTCGCGAAGTTCCAGGAGCTGTATAGCCAGTAGCCGCTGACCGGATGACGCATCCGGGCAGCAGTCATTACCTGGGCAACTATCGGGGAGGTCTCTGCAACAGAGGCCTCCCCGTGTCATTGGACACCCCGTCGGGGGTTGCCTAGAATGCCACCCATGACGGCCCAGGGGAAGGGCAGGGTTTCACCATCCAGTGAGGCTGTTAGGAATCAAGACCAGCCGCAACGGGGGTCCCACCGTGATTGAGCAGGTTGAGCAGTATGTGGCCGCGCATCGCGAGGAGTACCTGGCCCGGCTGATGGAGTTCCTCCGGATTCCGAGCGTGTCAACCGACCCGGAAGGCGTGCGGGATACCCATCGGGCGGCTGAGTGGGTGCGGGATCTACTCGGTGCAGCCGGTCTCGAGGCGGAACTGGTGGAAACGCCCAAGCATCCCGTGGTCATCGCGGACAGCGGGCCTCCCGCGGGCGACGGGCCGACGCTGCTGCTGTACGGGCACTACGACGTTCAGCCGGCTGGTGAGCTGGACCTCTGGTCTTCGCCGCCCTTCGAGCCCGAAGTCCGCGACGGACGGATCTATGCGCGGGGTTCCGCCGATGACAAGGGACAGTTGCTTACCCATTTGCTGGCTTTGGAGGCCTGGCGCAAAGTCGGTGCCGATCTCCCGGTGCGCGTGAAATGCCTGATCGAGGGCGAGGAGGAGATCGGTTCGGTCAACCTCGAGCCGGTGGTGCGTGAGCATCGTCAGCGGTTGGCGTGCGATTACATCGCCCTGTCGGACACGGCGAAGCTGGACGACGATACGCCCGCGATCACCTACGGCACGAAGGGGCTGGTCTACAAGGAGATTCGTGTCTATGGCCCATCGGCTGATCTGCACAGCGGTTCGTTCGGAGGGTCGGTGTCCAATCCGGGGAACGTGCTGGCGGACATCGTTGCTTCGCTCAAGGACGGTGATCAGCGGGTGACTATCCCCGGATTCTATGACGCGGTGCGCTCGATCAGCCCAGCCGAGCGCGAGCAGATGGCGGCCCTCCCGTTCGACGAACGGGCGTATTTGAAATCTCTGGGCAGCCCGTCGCTGGTCGGCGAAGCCGGTTTCTCCGTGCAGCAGCGACGCTGGTGCCGCCCGACGCTGGACGTCAACGGACTGTTCGGCGGGTATATGGGGGCGGGGGCGGCTACGATCATCCCGGCGTGGGCGGGGGCGAAGGTCTCGATGCGGATCGTCCCGGACCAGGATCCCAAGAGCATAAGCCAGGCGTTCGACGAGGCGGTCCGCCGGGCTGCGGGGAGCGATGTACGCGTCGAGATCGACACCCTCGCCGCAGCGGGGGCGTACATGTGTCCGATCGACTCCCCCGGTGCCCAAGCCGCCGCTCGGGCGATCGAGGCTGGTTTCGGGAAGGCTCCGGTCTTTGTGCGCGAAGGCGGCACCCTGCCCATTCTCCCCATGTTCAAGGAGATTCTCGGGGCGGACTCACTCATGATGGGTTTTGCCCTACCCAACTGCAACCTGCACAGCCCCGACGAGTTCCTCGTCCTGGAGGACTTTCACGCGGGCATCCGCACCGCGGTGCACCTGCCGCGGATGCTGGCGGAGCTCCAGACGGAGCCAAAGTCGGCGGTAGGGGACACAGCCCGATAAACCGCAGGCGTAGGGGGGACTGGACGGGAAGGCCGGCTGCCCGGCCGAAGCGGACTCACTGGACGGACCTGCCCAGCCGATAGTATCATGGGATATGGTGCGACCCTTGTGCGGGACCGCCGTGGTCGTCCTGGGCGAATGCAGCGGGGCAGCGCGGTCAGTGCGGGGGCTACAGCCTACTGAGACAGCCCGCGAAGGAGGTTGCGGATGGTCGTTTTTCGGCGTTACCAGATCTGCGGAGTCGCCTTGGCTATCGCCCTGGCGTCAGCCAGCCCGACACAGGCCGGCGTGTTTCGCAACGTAGTTCGCGGTCTCGAGTACGCGGGGTTTCGGTTTGCCGGCCAGGAGAATCCGGTCAGCGGAGGGTCGGACTTTGTCATGGGGCGGACCTTCAACGGCGACACGCTCGACTTTGGCGCCACCGATCTCACCCTCACCGGTCCACTTAACTTCACCCTCTCGACCGGGGGGCGCAACCTGGGGGTATTGGAGTTCTCGCTGAACTCCGGCAACCAGGCGTTCGAGTACATCCTGAACAGCAGCAGCGGTGCCCAAGACTACACCGTCGATGGCAACTTCCTGCTCGACGCGACGGGATCGATCAACTCGTTCGGGTTCTACGACCTGCGCTTGCAGCTCTCCAGCCGCCAGGACGTGCTCCAGGATGGACGATTCCTGGACGGCGCAGAAGAGCTGGACTACGACATCGGGCCTATCGATGTTTCGGGGAACATCTTTGCCGATCTGCTCGCCCGGCTGTTCGATCCGGTGTTCGACGCGCTCGGAGCAGAGAACATCTTCGATAGCTTCAGCGGACGCGGCCAGGCGGATCTGTTTGAGTTGATGAGCGCTGACGCCCAAGCGAAGTCTGTTCCGGCTGACCTACTGACCGCGGACGACCTCAGCGAGATGCTCTCGGTCGGCGAGGACGTTGTTGATCCGGAATACTTCAGCCCGCACGAACTTCGCGGTCGCGTCGTCGCAGAGCAGACCCCCGAACCCCAGGTGTTGATGCTACTCCTCGCCCCGGCGGCCTACTTCATCGGGCGACGCTATCGCGGCTAGCGACTTCTCCAAGACATTCGATGTGGTTTTCAGTGGACCGTTCCCTTCGGGGTTCGCACCCAGCGACTCCGTCAGAGCCCCAAGCGCTAGCGCGGGGTCCTTGCTGGGCAGACCGTCGGCCTGCGGACCCACTCGCTTGCGCTCGGGGCTCGGATTGAGTGCCTGTCGTGCGTGAAACCGGGCATTATGTCGTCCACTTGCGAGCAACCTTAAACATCACGGACCTGCTTGCGGGGTGAGCCGGCGGGATGCCTGTCGAGAGCCCCGCGGACCGATTATACTCCCCCCCAGAAGCCGGCGGGACGCCGGTCACGCATCCTTGTATCCGTGCGCCTGCTGCGAGGGAGTTTCATCAGCAAGATGGGTTCATTCGAAGTGTCGGGAGTGGCCGACCGCAGCGGGCCCGTTGCAGAAGGTCCGGTCTGCGCTGAGCGCAACCGCTGGGGCCGGTGGATTCCGCTCGTTTTGCTGGGGATCGGGTTGGCATTGCGCCTGGGGATCGCTTGGCAGGACCATCGCTTCCTCCTGTCGGAATACGTGTGGAGCGATGACGCTTACCTCTCCCTGTCAGTGGCGCGTAACCTTGCCCTGGGCAACGGAATGACCAGCGATGGCACCCAAGTCACCAATGGGTTTCAACCGCTGTACGTGTTCTTGCTGGTCCCCGTCTTCGCCCTCGTATCTGCGGACAACCTGGTCCTCCCGATCCATTTGGCGGGGACGATTCTAGCCTTGGCGGGAACTGCCGCCGCCGGGATCTATTACCTGCTTGCCCGGCGTCTGTTTTCGCGGTCGGCGGCGTTGTGCGTGCTGTTCTTCTTTGCGGTTTCGCACTACTTCGTGGTGACGGATGTCAACGGATTGGAGACGGCGCTCTATGGGTTGACGCTCGCGGCGACCTTGTACTATTACGTGACCAGGTTTGTGCTGGTCAACGCGGGCGAACCACCTGACGTGGTGCCCGGATCTGCCCGCCGCAATGCGGCGCTCGGCGTACTTTCGGGGCTGATGGTCCTGGCCCGGGTGGATGGGGTGATCTTCCTGGTGAGTATGGTCGCTCACTTTCTTTTCCAGCGACGGAAGCGTTTCCGGCCGGCAGTGAGGTCCGCGGTTGTGGGGGCGGGAGCGTTTCTGGTCACCCTGTCGCCGTGGTGGATAGCTAACCTGGTGCTGTGCGGGACGATCATTCCGGACAGCGGTCCGGCGGTTCGTCACCTCGCAATGGAGAACGGCTGGCGACCGGTGTCCAAGCTGGTGGGGCTCGAAGGCCCTGAGGATTTCATCGATGGTCGGGTCCCCGCGCGGTTCTATGCCAACAACGTGCTGCACTACGTTGCCCAGACGGTTGCGTTCGTTCCGCTGACGGCACATGCGCAGGGCATGTCCGACAACTCGAGCTTGCCGCGCAGTGTGAAGAACTACCCGATCGGGCGGTGGATGATTGCGGCTCCGTGGGTGTGGTTTGGGGGTGTGGTGGTACTTACGCTGGCCGTCTTGTTTGGGACGGTTCCGCTTCTCTTGCGCTCGAAGGCAACTTCGGGCATTGGGGCGATTGCGTTCGTTCGCTTCGCCGTAGCGGGCTGGATCGGCGTATACGCTCTCTACGTGCTGTGTCCGTGGTACTCGTATCGCTACGTCTATCCGGCCGTCGCGCTCCTTACGCTGGCTTCCGGCGGGCTGGCGCAGGCACTCTTCGAACGGGTTCTGGGGCGGCGGGTTCTGGCGCGTCGCGCCGTGCTGGCGTTGGGGGCGGTCCTGTATGGTTTTCTCTTTGTTACGCACACTTCGCACTACTACGTCAAGCAGAGATCCTCGCTCATGCCCGACCGCTACTGGCCGGTGGTTCCCTGGGTGGAGGCGCACATTCCGCGCGACGCGAGGATCGGAGCGTTTCAGTCCGGAGTGCTGAGCTACTTCCTGCCGCATGAGTGCGTCAATTTGGACGGCGTGGTCAATGCCCGCGCCCTGGAGGCCATGCGTGCCTATCGACTCTGGGAGTACATCCGCAGCCAGGGGGTGGATTACATCGTAGATTGGCCGGTGTGCATCGATGGGTTGCTGACCAAGTTCGCCGGAGTGGAATACCTCCCGTTGGAGCCGATCTACACCGCGGCTTCGATGGATGTCTATCGCATAGTCGATGCGCCGTGACCACCAGCCAAGAACCGTAATCGGCGATGGGACACGCACAGTTCATTGAACTCTCCAACCCCGCGCCTGCGCTTCGCGGCGGTTCTCAGCCCGGTTTTCATGGGCGGCGTGAGCGATCTTCCGCCGAACGAGCCGTCGCAGTCGATGTCCGTTCGCAGGCAGGCGTCGCCGCCGGGGGTGGCGAACACCCGGCCGTGGGCGTCGTAGGCGTAGCGCTCGACGACGACTGCGGAGTCGTTCTTGTAGATGGTGGCTGCCGTGGGTGAACTCTGGGCGTCGGTGGTGAAGTAGAAGCTGACGTGGTTGGCCACGCCGCGGAGGCCTTCATCGATGGTGTGGTCGTCCACGCGGAGGAGGGTGTCGAGGCACCGCTACCGCCCGCGATACGCTCGGCGTGGCCGCACGCGGACACTCGAACCCCGAAAGAGGAGCTCCGTCGTCGTTTCAAGACTCAATAACCACGCCCCCCGTCAAGAAGAGCTACGTCCCCGTCGCGACACCTTGTGTAAGTCCATCCCCAGCATCGTGTCCCAGGCGTCGGAGTCCCGTTGCCAGTGCATCATGTGTTTCTGAGAAACTGAATCTCTGGCTGACTCCGGCGACTAACTCCTTATAGGTAATGGCTTTGGAACCGTGACGGACAGCGTGATCAGGGTCATGAGTTGTTTTCCCGGTCGGAGTCCACTGTTTCCAGGGTGGCTGGTGCGGTGGCTGTCCGCTTCTTGGCTCTCCTGCGGAGGATAAGCCATCCCAGACCAGCCAGCCCGGCAAGCGGCAGGACTACCGCACCGCCGGCTTGCCCCCATGCGGAAAACAGCAACACCTTATGCACCAGTCCGGCATGTTGTTCGGAGTTCTTGGGTAACGCATCGGCGTATTGGGCTACATGGTGCAGCAGGCTAACCGCCACAGACTCGGTCGGGATCTCTTGATGACAGGACAGGCACAGGCCCTGTCGGTTCATATTGGCGCGCTCTTTCTCGTTCAGCGGGCGGGAACCGCTGAAGTGGTGGCCGACCGTCTGTAACTGTCGACCCTCCTCGGTGACGAAGCGCGACCAGTCCGCTTCGAGCCCGGTCATCGGTTCGATCTGCGGGCGGGCGCTTTCCGGCAGCACCTCGCCGTCGGCGGTCATGAGATCCACCACCACCGCTTCGTCCCACGGACGGTTCAACCGGCCGCCGCCGATCCCGTATCCCAGCGCCTTCTCCGACAAGTGGCACGATTCGCAGGACCTGGCGTGCCCCGTGGTGTGCGGCTGGGCCGGGCTCATGTCCACCCCGATTTGCCCCTCCGCTCCCGAACCTTCCGTTCCCGGCGTGGTGCGGAAGATGTGGTTCTTCACGATGGTCTCGCCGTCCGGACCGATCACCGTCACCGCAACCTGACAGCCCGGAATCACCGGCGTCACTCGGTGCTCCCCGTTGACGCCCAGGGCAGGATCCTCCCAGCGCAGGTACGAGCGCTGTTCTTTGACCTCCCCCGGCATGAAAGTGTCGTAGTTCGATTCGTCGGCGTCGGCGGCGTGCTCCGTTTCCTCGTGTTGGTGACCGGCCGCCACCCAGTCGAAGCTCCGCGCGCTGTCGGAGTAATCCACCTTGACGTGGCAGCCGTAGCACTGCGGAGCCCAGGTCGAGTGGCAGGCGTAGCACTCCATGGTCTCGAGATGCAGCCCCACCTGGCACATGGCCACCCGGGCCTCCACCGACAGGCGCTTCTCGATTTCGAGTAGCTTCAGCGGCTTAAGCTCGAGATCCTTGCCCCCGGCGGTGTGGACGACGACGTGGTTGCCCTGGCGGACGATTTCCGGAAATGGATTCCCGCGGGCTGATAGCAGATGGCCGTCGTGTGTTTCGTACTCCGTGCCCTGTTCCGTTGGCGAGGGGAGTTCCGTTGCGACGCCGCGCGGGTCACCGGTTATGGGCGGTGATTGAAACTCGTCCATGAAACCCAGGGGAAGTTCCCAGGGATAGGCCTTTGGTGTGCCATGGCAGTCGGAGCATTCGATCTCGACCTGGGCGAGATTCGTGCCTGTCAGGAATCCGTCGCCGTGCACGTCGAAGGAGGTGTGACAGTCCTGGCACATCATCCCCCGCTGGTAGTGGATGTCCTCCTGCATGGCGATGTAGTGCTTGGTGTGCAGGTCAAGTTGACCGCCGCCCCCCTCGGTGTATGGCGAGTGGTAAGCGCTTTCCATCAGCCCCTGAAACGAAACCCCTATGCGCTTGCCCCGATCGTGACAGGTCGTGCAGGTCTCCACCGGGATCCCGCTGTACGTCTTGCCGTGGACCGTCACCTTGGCTTCGCGAGTGGCTTGGATCGAATGCACCAGGAGGTGTCCCGGTTCATCTTTGGGGATGGCCTTGTCGTTCCCCTCGTAGAGTCCCTCATTGCCATAGGGAATGTGACAGGCGGAGCAGCCCATACCGCGGTAGTCTCCGCGCTCCTGCCGTCCCTTGACCGCCAGGTGACATCGTTGGCACTCTCCCCGATGGTACGTGAAGGCGGACTGCTCCGGGTGGGCTGCCAAGTCTTCCAGATCGGTCGGCGCCTCCGGCAGGGTGGTCATGGCATCCGGAAACGCTCCCGGCTCCAGTGCGGCAAGACGTTCCATGTAGACGCGATAGGCCTTCGTGCCCAAGCGCTCATCCGCATCATCCGGATTGTGGGCGTCGTAGTTGCCCCACTTGTGCTCATACCCCTCCAATGAACCGAACGCCCAAGCTGTACCCTGGATCTTGCCGGCTTCGGTCATCATCAGGCTATTCCATTGCGCTCCGATGTGCTCGGGGTGGCACGCACCACAGGTGAACTCGTTGATCCAGGGGCTGCCCGGATCAGCATAGAAAGCCTCACCCTGGTGTGCTTCTTCCTTGACCGTTGCGCACGGATCACCGCCATGACAGACCACACATCCGGCGGGGTCACCCAGCTTGCGTCCCATAGCCACGATCTGGCGCATCATCTCGCTGTCTGGTTGGCGAATGGGCTCGATGCCTTGGTGGCATATCAGGCAACCCGATTCCTGAGCATCGCGCTGGACTTCCTGTTCCGCCAGCCCCGTGGCAGGCGCACTGATCGCAAGCACGATTGCCCAGATGCTCAAAGACACGTGCATCGCGGTTTCTCCTGACCAAGATCTCCAATGCAGGTCTCGGCTAGCGCAACTCGACTCGGCCCGGCGCTACGGTAACGCCGAGCTTCGCTCCCGTCGACAGGTGATCCGCAACCACGAGCTTCTCGGGGCGTCGGTGGACGCGGACTTCGGAGAGATCCTCTGGGGTTGGCGGTTGCAGTGCATGGCGCAGATGCGTGGCTACGCGCCCCGCCATGCCCGCCACCGCAGGCCCCAACGACCCCATGAACCCACGATGGGATCGTCCGCGCCGATAGCCAGGCTCGCGTGGCGGGTGTCTCAAGTATCGAGTGACTTTCTCCAAATCGGGATCAATCAACAGGCTCGTGGAGTAGTAGAGCAGATCGCGCGAGCGGTGCAGGCAGGCACCGCCGACTTTCCTCTCCCCGAGGGCCAAGTCGCATATCCCCGCCTGGCTGACCCCGGAGAAGCCGATGCGCTCCAGGCCTGCTATCAGCCAACTGGTGAGCACGTCAAAATGCCTACGATGGTGACCGAACGGGAGTCCGGTCATGACCACGGACACGATGACGTTGCCGGGATCAAGAACCACGGCGCACCCTCCCCCGCGACGTCTGAGGATTGGCACGTGGTCTGCATGGCAGGACTCGAGCTGCAACTCCACCTCCGCTCGGCTACCCGAACCGAGAACCACGACCGTGTTCGTCATCCGGTAGACCCGGACCCGGGTGCGGTCGTCGCGGCGCGTGGCACGGATCAGATCGTCGTCGTAGGCGTATGGTGGAAAGGCGGAGTCAGCCATAGGCCTACCGTTTCGGCGCGTGGACGTGAACGGCTGAACCCGCCGCCACTTCGCAGGCTTCCATGATGGCTTCGGACATGGTCGGGTGTGGATGGATGGTGACCATGAGGTCCTCCAGTGTAGCCCCCATCTCCAGAGCGAGCGTGCCCTCCGCTATGAGTTCCGAGGCGTGGGGACCCACCATACCCACCCCCAGGATCAACTGCGATTCGGGTTCGGTAATGATCTTCACCAGCCCGTCCGTCCGGCCCATCGTGCGGGCTCGGCCCAAGGCCGACAGCGGGAAGCGCCCGATATTGACCTTGATGCCTTGCTCTTTGGCTTCCCGCTCCGTCAGACCAGCCCACGCCAACTCCGGATCGGTGAACACGACCGCCGGGATCGCACGATTGTCGAACGCAGACGGCTGACCGGCGATGACCTCGGCAACGACCTTGGCTTCGCGGCTGGCCTTGTGGGCCAACGCCGGTCCCGGGGTGACGTCGCCGATGGCGTA
>JAAEQG010000504.1 GCA_024231775.1 bacterium | reverse complement strand
GTCGTCAATCCGGCGCTGACGCTGTTTGGGGCGGACGCAGAGCAGCCGCCCGTGCAGCTCGACGCCGGACTATCCTTCGACTCTGTGCACCCCTTTGACGCCGTGGGAACCAGGACCGGGGAACTGATGGTGTTGGGGAACGAGCGCGACATCCAGTCGGTCCGAGAGATCATCCTGCTGCTGACCACCTCCGAGGACGCGAACCTGCCGTGGGGCGCTTTCATTCCCGAAAACGCGGTCGTCTTGCGCGTGACGCCCGACGATCAACTATGGCACAACGATCGCGCGCCCATCGCTGACCCCCACAGCCGCTTTATGCACTCTTATCCTAACCTGCTCATCAGCGAGACTGCCGCCCGCCAACTGCTGGCCGAGGTAGACCTAGATTTTGACGAACTCAAATCGGCGGCGGAGGCGGGAGAGCGGGTCAAATTGGAGACCGGGCGGCGGGTACAGATCAAGGCCGGATTGGCCTACGAAGATGTGACCGGGGCAAACGTCATCG
>JAAEQG010000503.1 GCA_024231775.1 bacterium | reverse complement strand
GCGCTGGTGATTGCCCTCGGGTCGCTGGCGCAAGCCAACCTGGGTGATTCGATCAACTTGGGTCTGTACACGGGTAATCCGTTGGTGCTGGCGATCATCATCGGGATCATGCTCCAGGGCTTGGCGGAATGCTTTTTGTCGCCGAAGTTCCTGGAGTACGCCTCCAAGCCAGCGCCCAAAGGTGAGATTGGGTTGTATCTGGGATACCAGCACCTGACCACGTTTCTGGCTTGGTTCTTGGGCTTCCTGGCGGCGGGCTTCTTGCTGGACAGGTATTGCCCTGACCCGCGCAAGCTGGACGCTCCCACGCGCCATCAGTGGCGGTTGGCCACCGATCCCAACTACCGCTTCACCCTGTCCGAACCGTTCCGCGGAGAACTGGTCGACAATGTCCCGGTCTCGCCGTCGCTTGCGCAGGTGTTGCGTGACGCCGGTTTGGGTTTGCCCGGAGACCCGCGGTTGGTGAAGCTGAAGACGAAAGACGACTGGAAGAGCGACCCCGAGCGGGCCTGGGCGATAACGGAGGGGCTGTTCACCGTCGAAGAGCGCGTGCGGGACGCGTCGGACGAGCGGACCATTCACGTCGTCCCCGCCGAGCACCATGGGGCGGACGGTAAGGGGCTGGAGCGGGAAGGCTTCGTGCTGGACGGGGGGGTGGGCGATTACTTCGATGATGGCGAGCCGCTGGGCGAGCGCGGTAGACTGGCTCTTGCCGAACACGGAATCGCGGTATCCGAAGCCGCCATCGTGCGGGCGCGGGAGATCGGTGAGTCTGGATCAGCCGGCGACCGTTGGAGGGTGGCTTTGGAGCGCTATCATATCGAGGAAGCCAAGCTGGAGGCGGACGCCGACGCCAAGGAGAATGGACGGGAGAGGGCGCTGCGCGACGTCCTGGTCTATGCGCACACGGCGCGCGCGCCGGAGACCACTCCGCCTTTGCCCGACGAATACGCCCACGCCCACCACATCTGGTACGCGTTCAGCGGCGTTGGTTTCGCCGCCTTCATTGGTTTGCTGGTCTTCAAGTTCGTCACCGGATCGATCGATCGGCGGCAGGCGGCTGCGGAATCTCATCCTGGCGGCTAGTGCCTTGATTCAGTTGGATGCGCGGGTGCCGCGGGCGTTTACCGAACCGCGCCGCGACCGTGAGGGAGCGGAGATGCCGGCAACAAGCTTCCCCGCGAGGAGACCGCTTCCTGACG
>JAAEQG010000502.1 GCA_024231775.1 bacterium | reverse complement strand
GGAACGCGGTGGTGACGTCCGCGGTATTCTTGTTCCCTCCGCCCGCGGTGGTGTCCTCCTCGAAATCTGCGGAGTCGCTGTCGTAGTCCACATCCTCCACGGGATCCCCACCGCCAAACGGCCAGTTGTCATAGGTCGAAAAGTCCGGGTCGAAGTCGTGCAGCAGGGGATTCACCGTCGGTGAGTTCGCTCCGGCGAGACCGCTCTCGAATTCCAGCACCGCCGAATCCAGCGTGTAGTCATCTTCGTCCCAGAGGGCGAAGTCAAACACGAACGAACGCAGATCCTCAAACTTGATCAGCGCCCACCGCACCGGGACCACGTCCTCCCCGAGCAGACCCGTGTCCATAAACATGTGCTCTTCGTCGCCAAACGGCGTGGTCGGCGACGTGGCGTCCAGGTAAGTATCGCTCACGCCGTCGTAGGTCAGAAACTCCGACACGACCTCGTCGGTGCGGTCGTTGGTGATCGTGATCCTGCCCTGGCGGATCTCCACCACAAACTCATCGCTACCAGGCACGCTGTTGTCACCGGTGTCGTCGTCGCGCGTGGTCCGCACGCCATCGACAAACGGGCAGCCGAAGAGCAGTTCAGGTCGGCCATCGCCGGTCAGGTCAGGAACGTATCCTACCGAAGTAATCCCGCTGGTCTCCGGCGATCCACCGGTCCGCGGAACCGGCCCCATGAAGGTGGCCCCGCCAACGGTCTTGCCCACGGTATTGACATTGATGCGCCCGCCGAAGCGCTGCCCGGCAACCCCGTAAACCAGATACGCCTCCCCAATCGCACCCAGCCCAGTCGGTGCCCCGTACTGGGCTACCAGCATGCAGTCATCCACCTGATCGCCAGGATCGTCCTCTGCGGGAGCCTGAAAATCGAAGTTGCCCACTGACGTCATGGCCGCCCCCAGCCGCGCCCCCGGATCGAAACCCAACCACCGCGCCCCGGTCAGCGTCCCACCGACCAAGTCAAGGTCAACTAGACCGGCTGCCGGGCGAGTGACGCTGATCGTCCCCGATGCATAGGCGTCGCGCGGCTCGTTGTCGTCGTCGGTGATCGTAACCCGTATGAAGTAGGGCTTGCCGTCCTCACGCGCCGGGAACCGGCTCAAATCCACCGATACCTGAAACGGCTCCAGTTGACCGGCAGTCCCCTCAGGAATCTCCTCGGGCTCGTCCAGCAGCGGAATGATCTCGTCCGGATCGGGGCTGAGCGGATCCCCGGTGTTCGGGTCGTCGTCCATATCCAACGACAGGAACAGCCGGGACGTGCCATCCGCGTCGAAAGGCGTGGTCACGTCGAAAGGATCCTCCGTCGGTTGCACCACGATTTCGATCGTATCGTCCAGCGTAACCGAGAGGTTCACCATTGGCTCGACCACGAAGATCGTCGGCGGACGGTTGCCCGGCGTCGAACCTTCCTCGCCGATGGTGATCACCACCCGCGTACTGGCGGGCGCCGGCGTGCTCGCAAAGGTCGAGAGCGGCGCGTTCACTCCATCCCCGATCGTTCCCCGCAGGTGATAGGCACCACGCGGAACAAACGCGGTCGAGACCGTGACCGCGTCATCCGCGGAATCGTCGTCTTCCGGAATCCCCTCCACCAACAGAACGGTGGCTGGGCTGGCTGACTCATTCAGGTTGACCAGGGCAAAGGAGATCATCGCCCCCGAGTCGCGATCCTGGTCGCTCCACCGTATGGTCAGGTTGGCCCCTTGCCCCAATACGATGTTCTCTGCTGGAGTCGTGATTGTCAGCTCGGGAATCCGGTTCCCTGAAACTGCCGGCCCCTCGATCCGCTCCGGGCTCGAAGGGGCGTCGCACGCCGCGTAGATCGCAAGGCCCGCCACGACCACCAGCAACATTGTCCACCGATACACGCTGGAAAGACCCACTAGCCGCCCCATCGCCGGGCTCCTCTCGTGTCTGGGATGTCAGGACTCACCTTGCACCGGGACACCGGCATGGCGCCACGGCACTGAAACGCCCTCTCCGCGTCGGCTTCCGCCGTCCCCCCCCTCAACTGCCGACGACACCGCGCCGCCTCGCTCTGGACGTTCCCCGAGTGTCGCTGCAAATCGGGTGACGCTGGCAACACCACGGCGCGGCACATCATAGGTTTACTAAGAATGTCTCGTCAAGCCACCGGAACGATGCAACCTCACCGCCGGATTCGAAACCGCGTCCACGCCCCCTCCCACAGCGGAACGAATCGGAGCGACATGCGCGGCACCGCGCAGGCGATCCTGCCGCAATCTCCTCGTCCACCACACGCCCGAACACAGGGTCGCGGCGCTGGATGGCGAAACCACTCAGGTGTGCCGATAACATCATCCGGCCTTCCGGAGCTTGGAGAAGCATCCCCGCCGCCTGGCGCGCGAGGCCAAGTCATCATTGTCCTTGCACAACGGTCGCCGCCGCCCGCCACCATTCCATGTTGCGTTGGCGCATCGTCGCCGCTATATCCGTCAAAGTCTAGGATTGGCTTTCGATCCCGCTTCATTTTTGCAACTTCCGGCGCAATAGCGGATTGCCGCGAGACAGAAGCGGATCCCCAGGCTTGCCATCAGTGACGGTACGAGTCTTGCCCTGAGTTCGTCACGGAGGAGACACTTCCGGGCAGAGGGGGCCTCTGCGACGGAAGGGCAAGTTTCAGGAGACTAGCGCCGGTGAATCACGCTAGGAGGTAGGAGGAAGCATTCCGGGGCTGCGCCACCACGCGCAGCTTGGCGGAAGGGGAAGGTGGGGCGGCCCGCATTCTTACGGATGTGGGCCGCCGCTTTGCGCCCGACCGGTCAGATTGTGCGAAGACGCTCGGGTGAGAGGTCCGCCACACTGCCGGTCACCAGATGAGCCCTGGAGAGATCGTCCGCGCCATAGGTGGTCCTCACCGCCACCACCCGCGTACCCGCACTCAGAGCGGCTTCAACCCCTGCGGGAACATCCTCCACGACGACACAATCCCCGGGTGGAAGGTCCACAAGCCCTGCCGCGAGGACGAAGACCTCGGGATCTGGCTTGCCCCGGCGAACGTCGTCGCCGCTGACAATGGCTGTGATCCGGTCCGAGACCCCCAGCTCAGCGAGGGCCAGAGCGATGTTCTCCGGCGGAGCTGACGAGCCGATAGCCAGCCTCAGGCCATCCTGGTCACACATCCTGACCAAGTCCGCCGCACCGGGGATGATCGGCATGCGCCCACGCACCAGATCACGATACACCCTCTCCTTCTCCTCGCCGATGCGACGGATACCCTCTGGAGTCGTCTCCTCGGGGAACATCAACGGAACAATGTCCACGTTCGGACGTCCGAAGGTGGCTGCGAACGTAGCCTCGTCGATGGTCCGCTGGTGAATCCGGGCCAGCGCCTTCCACGACTGAAGATGCGCATGCGCCGAGTCGATCAGAACCCCGTCCAGATCGAAAATCACGCCCCTGATGGCCATCTCGCCGACTCCTTGGTCAGACCCACCTGACTCATCACCATCGCCCCGCCGCGTAGCGAGCGTCATTCATGCCCGGTGGACGCCTCGCCCTGGACCCCCCCGCCCGACGGCGGACCCGCGTCCGTACAGATCATCCCGCACCCGATGACCGCCAGCACCGTCCCCCCCGCCGCAGCAACGTACAACAGCACCACCCAGCCGGTGTCCATCACCAACGCAGCCCAGCCGAGCAGGGCAAACCCCACCGCCAGCCCGTAGGCAACCACCAGCACCCGAGGTACCGAGTAGCCCCGGTCCACCAACTGATCGTAGAAATGGCTTCGATCACCCTGCATCATCGGTTTTCCGGATCGACGGCGGCGGATCATCGCCAACGCCATGTCTCCAACAGGAACGGCGAACACCACCAGCCCCGCAAGGGCGTACTTGACCTGACCAGACTCCGCCAGGAGCAGGATGAGCACCGCGGCATTCAGCCCCAGCAACATCGAACCCGCATCGCCCATAAAGATGCTTGCTTTCGGACGATTGTAGGGCAGGAAACCCAGAGTCGATCCCAACGCAGCCAGCGCCACCACGACCAGAACCGCAACACAGGCGTGCCCATCGCCCATGGCCAGCAGATACAGCCCCAGCCCAAGGTATCCGGCGTAGGCGATGGACAAGACCCCCGCGCACAACCCGTCCAGGCCGTCGAGCACGTTGGTCGCGTTGCAGGCCCCCACCAAGACAAACAACGACAGCGGAACCGAAAGAACCGCCCCCAGCCACCAACGGTCCGGAACAACAGTCAGCCCGGCGTCGTGGGCGAGGCGGACGGCGAAGTCGTCCCCGATGCCGCACGCCACCAGAAGAACGCCCAACGCCACCGTAGCCAGCAGCCGACCGGCTGCCGACACCTCCCGCAGGTCATCGAGCAACCCGATGACCATGACGGCGCCCCCCGCCACCAGAATCCCGACCATCATCGTGCCATCGAGCGAGAATAGCCCCGACCCGGTCTCGCCACCTCCACCCGTCCTCATCCACCAGGCCACCCCCAGTCCCACCGCCCAACCGACGAAGATAGCCACCCCGCCCAGGTAGGCGATCGGTTGGCTGTGGGGCTTGAGATAGTCGTCGGGTCGATCGACGATACGGTGGGACTGGGCAAACCGGCGGCACAACGGCGTCATCACCAAAGTGACAGCCAGTGGCACTACGAAAACCGGCCAGAGAGAACCGATAACTTCCCAGACGGTCGCGTGCAGCCTGAGGCCCTCAGTTGTGCCCGCCAGAATGCTGTCCATGGGGGCAGGATAACCGAATGAACCGCCTCGGCCCACCGCCGATCTCGCGCGCGTCAGAGCAGACGCTTCACGGCGATCGGATAAGAGCTACGTCGTCGATCCACAACGCCCCGACCTTCTGCTCCACGGTACGGTCTTCGAGAACCAAGACGAGCTTCTCGAGCGAACTCCAGTCCGTGATCATCCCCCCGAGTTTCGCGAACGGGATGACCACGCGCGTCCACGCGTCAGGTTTGATCCCGCGCAGACGCGTAACTCCGATGCCTCCGCTGCCGTGGAGTTCGAGTTTGACCTCGGCGGGCGTCCCCCGGGCCCACAGCTCGAGCGCATTGCAGCCGCCGCCGTTCGCTCCCCCGAGCAACAGGTTCACGCCGCCGAAGGTGGGCTTGGGAGAGTCAACGTCATAGTCAATGCGCAGGCACGCGGAGCTCACTCCCTTACGCTCGATCCGGTCGCGAGCCACCCGAATCGATGCCTCCGCGTCCGCGGCATCGCGCGTCCAGGTGTGCAGCGGCCCCCCGAGACGATTCCGCTTGATGTCCGTTCCTTCGAAATCGTCAATCACCACGTGCGCGGGCCCCTCCACGGAAGGCGACCGCGAGGCGGGGAGCGGTTCGCGGTCTCGGCGGCGCAGTTCGGCTAGCCAACCACGGTCCTGCGGCTGGGAGTATTCACCGATCATGCGGCAGCCTCGACGCACCAGGGGGTGACGCGCAAAGGCCCGGTGGACCACCCGCTCCTCCAGAGCATTGGCAATGCTCAGAAACAGCATCGCCTGATCGAGGTTGGGAAGATACAGATCCGATACCCGACGGCTCGTCAGGTCGATCGAATCGCGAAAACCGAACCGACGCACCTGGCTGTTCTCGCTCAGCGGCGCCCGCACACCCATTGACTCCAGCTTACGCAGACATTCCACGGTCTTATGGGGATACAGCATCGCCATCATCCCCGCCGCGTGCGGGGTCACCACTGCGACCTCCAGCCCACCCCAGCCAAGATAGCGACCATCCGGTGAGAAACAGGCTGACCACCCCCACACCTCTTGATCCAGCGTGGAGGCATACAGCATTTGGGCGTAGGCGAAGTCCGCCGCAGACCTCCCGGCGGGGGTACTCCGCTCGTCCAGAAACAGGCAATCCTGCATCTGCATGAACAGCCCGCCGCCCATCCAAGCCGGCTGGTAGATGGTCAAGCCGAAGTGCTCTTCGGTCTTACGCCCGAGCTTGTCCCAAGAGTCCGCAGGGGCACCCCCCGACGCTATGGCCAGGAACGCCGCCATCCGACCGTCGCCCGCGTAGTCGCCAATGTGCCAACCACGGTCGATGCGCCCGTCGCCCATGTGGTAGCCGCCGTAGAGCAGCCCGCGCGTCGGATCGTAGAACGCACCCCAGTCCAACTCCGCGAGGGTCTCGTCCACCTGCACCCGCAGCTCCGGAAGCACCATCCCCGCAACAATGAAACCCGCCGCCATGTTGCCGGAGTCCAGCAGCGAGATCATCTGGTCGTGCGGCGCCGGCTCCAGCGTACGCACGTGGTTCCAGGACTGGGAAAAGCCCTTCCACTTGCGAAAACGACCATGCGCCTCCAGCACCCGGCGGACCCGCTGGGCGGCTTCCTGATGACTCACCAGCTTCATCTCCGCGGCGATCGCGCAGCAGGCGGCGTAGTACCCGAGATTCGTCGCCGATGAATACTCTCCGCGTTCGCTGGTGTCGTAGGGCAAACCGGTCTGCGGTTCGACGTAGTGGGCGATGCACGCCCAGGTGTCCCCCGCCAGCCCACGGAGATACGCCGCGTCCTCGGCGGAAACCGTCAGCCAGGCGGAAGTGTCTCCGGCCTCGACACCCGAGGTGGGCGCATCCGCCGCCGCAGCCGGCACCGACCCTGCACAGAGAACCGCGACCGCTACGAGCGTGACCACCTTCGCCAGGTTCGCCATTCTACAGACTCCATGACCGACCGCGCGGACCATACCGGCCGGAAACAGGAAACCGGGTCCATGACAGTTTAGGCGGGCTGATGCGGCCCACAGCGCGTCCATATTGCCAACGCATCGAGAAGCCCCAACGGGGCGTCATAGATCAGCCCAGGGCGTTGCCCTGGGCTGTCATAGTGCGCCCTTTCAGGGCGCAGAGGATCGTCCAGACACGGCGATGATCGCGCGCAGAAAATCGCTCGGCAACAGAACGCTCAAGAGCTCGCCAATACTGTCACGCACCCCCGGAAGACCGGCCCTGCGCCCGTTCCTCTGCTGGGTGAGATTGTTAACCGATGATCACGTCAACACGCTGCACGTCGGGAGACCGGCTTGGCGGGGGCACCAGATTGTCGGGCAACGATTCTCCGTTCAGCGTCACCCGGGGACCGGCGTCCGTCGGGTGACCCGCTTCGCGACGGATGGTCACTTCGTATTCCGCGCCGCGGTACATCCGCTTCACCGATGCAAACGGCCAGTGCGGCGGAAGACACGGTGCAATTCGCAGACCATCCCACTCCGCCCGAACCCCAAGCACCCAATCGGTAATCACCCGCTGAAGCCACGCCGCGGAACCCGTGTACCACGTCCATCCCCCCCGTCCGAAGTACGGTGATTCCGGACCGTCGATGTTGCCCGGAGTCACGTACGGTTCAGCCCAATAGCGCTCCGGGTTACGCCGGACCGGGTTCAAAGACTCCAGCAAACGATCGACCAACTCCGCATCGCCCACCTTCGCAGCCGCGGCGACCGCCCAGCACGCCGCATGGGTATAGACGCCCCCGTTCTCGCGCAGACCGGGTGCGTATCGCGTGATATAGCCCACCCGGGGATCCGGAGTCGCAAACGCCGGAGTCAGCAATAGCGGGCCAACCTCGGTGACCAGGTGATCCCGGACCGACTGCATACATTGGTGGGCACGCTCCGGTGGAGCCACGTCGTGGAGCACCGCCCAGGTCTGCGCGTTCAGGAAGATGCGCCCGAATTCGTTCTCCGCCGCCCCCAGCCGAGTCCCGTCATCGAGCGTCGCCCGGATGTACCACGCGCCATCCCAGCCGAATGCGTTTATCGCCTTGACCAACGCCTCACGCCGGCAGAGAAAATCCTGGGCTTTGGCTTGCGCGCCGGTCCGCGCCGCCAACTCCGCCCAGTCAGCCAGCAGACCAGCCAGAAAATGCCCCAACCAAACGGATTCCCCCTGCTCCTCACGACCGACGTTGCTCAGGCCGTCGTTCCAGTCCCCCGTACCGATGTGCGGAAGACCTCGCGGGCTCATCCTTCGCGATACCCGATCGAACGCCCGCATCACGTGGTCCCACAGACGTACCGGCCGATCGTCGTCAACGAACGCCGCAGTCTCGTCCAGGATCCCAACGTCGCCCGTCTCTTTGATGTAGTTCGCCGTCACGAACGCCAGCCAGAGCAGGTCGTCCGTCATCCGCGTGGTCAGGCCCTGCTCGGAAAGCGGATGCCACCAGTGATAGACCGAACCGTCCGCAAACTGATGGCCCGCGTGCAGCTTAATCTGTCCCGCGCACTTTGCGGGGTCAATGCCCAACCAGATCTGGGAATCCTGCAACTGATCGCGAAAACCATAGGCGCCACTCTGCTGGTAGTATCCGCAGCGGCCCCAGATGCGCCCGGATATCGCCTGGTAGCGCAGCCAGTCGTTGGCCAGGTAATCGAGCGCCGTGTCCGGGGTCTCGATGCGGCTCGAGGCCAGCCGACGCTCCCAATCCGACTTTACCTCATCCAGCGCCGAGTCGATCGCCTCGACCGAGGTCAACCTGCCCAGCACGTCGTTCAGCGCCGTGCGCGTACGCCCCACCGCCAACACATAGCCCAGGTCCTGCGTTTTCCCCGGCGGAATCAGCACCGCGGAACGCATCGCCGCGATCGGATCTTCATGTCGCCCGAAACGCCCGGCCCAACTCTGCTCCACCAAAGCCAAGGGGCTACGCACGCTGCCCAACCGACCAAGAAAGGCGCCCTGATCCCCCTCGGCGGATTGAATCGGCGCAGTGGCCGCCAACCCGCTCACGAAAGGAAACGCCGTATTCCAGTGTCCGCGCTCCTCCGAGGGCACCTCCCACATATGGTTGCACGCTACCACCGCGCGGCGCTCGGCGTCGAACTCGGTTTCGATGAACAGCTTGTGAAACTCACGCCGGGGAGAGGGGGCTACGCCGCAACACCATTCCAGGTAGGCACAAACCTCAAGACTCCGCGGCTGATCCGTCAGGTTGGTCAGCGACACCCGCCACAGCTCGGCTGTGCTGCGTGCGTGGCAGAAAAGCGTCCACTCCGCCCGTATCCCGTGAGCCTCCGTGCGGAACACCGAGAAGCCGATACCGTGGCGGCAGGCATAATCGTCATACGCCGGCCACGTCGGGGCTGGCGACAGCGACCACATCGCTCCGGATTGCGTGTCACGGACGAACAGGAACTTGCCCGAGGAGTCTCCGGCGAAGTCCTGCTCCCAGCGGGTGATCACCGCGAGCTGAGCGTTGTCGATCCAGGTGAATCCGCTCCCCGTCTGGCTGACCGCCAGACCCATCCGCGGGTTGGCGATGATGTTGGACCATGGGCGAGGAGTGCGCGGATCAGTAATGCAGAACTCCTTCCCTCCCGCCGCAAAATGACCGTACCGATTCCCGATCCGTTCCGGGTGCATCGGTTCCGGAGAGGTGGTCCCGCGATCCGCCATGGTGCGGCTACTCATAAGATCGATCCCTTGTCATCGCAACGGCTGAAACCCGACATCTCTTCCGAGCAACCTGCCGGCGACGAATCCCATCTCGCTGAAAGCGCTTTCATTCTGCCTAGTATACCCCATTCCGACCGCCGAGGTCAAACCCCAAGTCCAGGAATCCACCCGACTTCCGTACAAAAGCCAAAACCCACCATAGCCCCCCATTCCTCCTGGGGAGGGTCGTCCCCCCGGGGGATCGAGGATGGGCGATCCTCGCAGGATCCTCACCCGAGGAGCTTCGGGGCAGGCTCTGGAAACCCCTACTTCGGTTTATCCGAACCCAGGTCAAGACGTGAAACCGCTGCCCGCACGGTACGATGTCCCATAAACAGACGCCAGATCAATCCCGTACGCGCGTTCTCGATACCCAGCAGCATCGGCCCATGGTCAATCCCAATGTAGTCGTCGCTGACGTAGCCCTGATCGAGGTTGAAAGCGTCGGCAAGACCATACCCGCCCGTCGCGGGATCCCGCCAGACCAGAGGCTTGCCCTGCTGGTCATTCAAACCGCGAAACGCACGTAGCGCCGCTACGCTCTCGCGCGGAGCGAACATGATCGATGTCCCCGCCGCGTAAGGGGCAACCGTGCCCTCGCCCCATCGATCCTCGCCCGCCATATTCGGCTGGACCATTGGGACCAGGTATCCGTCGCGGCCGGCGCAGGCGCTCTGGCCCCAGATCTCCCCCCGCATGGTGCTCAAACGCTTGCCCTGGGCCAGACAACGACGCCGGTGAGTGAGCACGGCTCGACGACTGTTCTCCCACCAGTCCACGCGCGGACCACCCACACCGAACTGCCCGGGGTTGTCCGGTCCCAGCGTCGCGTAGTCAATCCAGCAGTGGCTGAAGAGGTAGGTGAACAACGCCCCCGGCCACGACACGACGTAGGGCATCATCCCGGGTTCGCCTTTGACGATCCGCTTGAGCTTGAAGTAGCTGGAGGGCGGCAGAGCGTGCTCGGCAACGGGTGATCCCACTGCCAGGAAGTAGATCAAGCGTTCCTCGTCCGCCGCCACGTCCCACTTGGCGGGGTGGAACTTGCCCGGGCCGTCCATGCGCGTGGGATCGTCCGGCGTCCACCCCATCGACAGGAAGCCCCCGGGCGCGGTTGCGAAGGCCTTCCAGTCAGCCTCGGCAATCAGACGCTCGACTAGAACAGCAATGTCTCCGCCGAAGTACTCCGCCACGGGGATCGCCCCGGCGATGAGCAGCGCCGTGTCCACCGTGCTGACCAAGTCCTCGTAGCCGTGGTTGGAACGCCCCCCAGTGTTGTGATCGGGGAAGTGCAGGTACATACCCAGCCGTTTGTTGTCCTTGCGCTCGATCAAGGCCCGGAGCACGGACTCCGCCCGCTTGGCGCCTTGCTCGCGGGTTATCCAGCCGTGCTCAACCCCGATGGGCAATGAGGAGAGTTGAAAACCCGTGGCGGCGACGCTGCCCACCGGCGCTTTCAGCCGATCCTTGACCAGACCGGAAGGCTGACCCACCTCGTTCCAGAAGAACAGGAAGCACGCATGCTGGACATCTTCGAGCAATGCGCTATCTTGTTCGTTGAACTTGAACGGGGCCGTGCTCACCTCCGCGGGTCTGATAATAGATGCGTCCTCGCCACCTGAGGAGGACGCCGAAGCAAGGACGATCGGATAAAGAACATTCAGAGCAATAAACAGTTGATTCAACATGGCGCGGGAAGATAGGCTCGGATGAAAGCGCTGTCAACCGGCGGCAGGACCAGCCTATTCTGCCTGGGAGAGGATTCATGCCTCCTTCGATAGATCAAGTTGCCCGACGGGCCAACGTCTCCATCAGCACCGTGTCCCGCGTGGTCAACCGGCGTAACGTGGTCAGCGAGAAGACCCGTCACCGCGTGGAGCTGGCCATCAAGGAGCTGGGCTACCAACCCAACGCCTTTGCCCGCGGTCTGATGCTGCGCAAGAGCGAGATGGTCGGCTTGGTCCTGCCCGACCTCCACGGCGAGTTCTACTCCGAGATCATCCGCGGCGCGAACATGCAAGCCAGGCAGCTTGGCTACAGCCTGGTCATCGCCTCCGCACGCGATACCGACGACGCCCAAAGCTTGCTCCACGGTTTTCACGGTCGCTCGATCATGGACGGGCTGGCGATCATGGTGTCCGAGGTGACCGGCGGTATTCAGGAGGTGCTCGGCACGTTCCGCTTACCCTTCGTGGTGCTGGACGACGACATCGACGGCGCGGATCACGACAGCGTAACCATCGACCAGCTCGGCGGGGCTCGGGCGATGATGCGTCACTTGGTGGAGACCTGTCGAGTCAGTCGGGTATTCTTCCTGGGCGGTTTGGAGACCAATGTGGACACCATCGCCCGCCTCAAAGCCTACCGGCAGGTCCTCGGCGAACACCAAGTACCTTTCTCCGCAAGCGACATCTACCACCTGGACTACCGCTACGAAACCGCGTGGGAGTTTGCCAGACAGCACGTGAGCGAATGGGTCGGCGAGCGTCACTGCGTCTTCGCCGCCAACGACGAGATGGCCAGCGGGGTAGTGGACGCCGCAGCAGCCGCCGGCGTGAAGGTCCCCGAGGATCTGGCGGTGGTGGGATTCGACGACACCCGCGTCGCTCGCATGACCCGCCCCCCCCTGACCACCGTGCGCGTCCCCATGGCCCAGATGGGCGCCAAAGCGATCGAACTACTCTGCAGCCGCCTGGCCGATCCCGCTCAGCCCGCGGACCAGGTATCTCTCCAGCCGGAGCTAATCGTCCGCGAGTCGTGCGGCGCGAACGTGTGCGGCGCGGGGTAGTGCAGCTGTGATTGAGGCAGTGCCGGTTTCACCAGCAATGGTAGCGGCCTGCGTCCCGCAGGCCGTCTGGCGAGACGTGGCGACCGCGATCGTGTCGGATCGGACTCATGTTCCAGCAACACCGGTGCAGAAACCGAGCCGCGACCGTCAGGGAGCGGACGCGTGAGGGTGGCGGACACTGCGATTGACCGCTTCCTCACGGGCGCGGTTCGGATCACCCCTCGATCCAGGCCCGCCCTGGCGATACTCACAACATCATAGCGGTGGCGGCTGGATGCAATCGTCGGTGATGAGCGCTGCGGGGTCGCCGTAGCTGGGCGGGACACCGGGGGCGGTAACCGGTTTGCCGCGGTCGATCCGCTCGGCGACTTCCAGGTTCAGATCGAGCAGTTGCTTGAGCAGGTCGGCGCTTGGCGAGAAACCGTAGGCGGCGAGGACAGCCTGGTCGAGGGCGGCGTGGGCGTCCTTGAGCGGGTTCTTGCCGGGAAGCTCGAGCGTGCGATAGACGGCCCGCAGGCCGCCGGTGATCTTGGTCAACGCCTCGGCGCGAATCCGCCGCACCACGCACCCGGCCTCGGCGACGGCGTCAACCTGCTTCTTCGTCGGCTTCTGCGGCCAGGGGAACGTATCGAAGACCGACTCTGGCGTGTAGCGAAAATCGGACTTGAGCTTCGAGCACTTGGCGACAAACCACTGCCAATGCGTGTTGGATTGGAGGATCCCGAAGCTGTAGTCGTCTTCGAAGACGAAGGCCTGTACGGCATCGCCGGGGAGTACTTGGCGGTCAACGAACACAAAAACGGGGCGCTTGGTTACACGGGAACACACTGCGTATCTCGACTGACGGGCGATACGCGCCTTGAGTTCTGCACGCCCGCGCCAGTGCATCCACCAACGTTGCAGTTGGTCTTTGCGCGCGGAATCGGAGTCTCCCTCTGCGTCGGCTTTGGCCTGAACATCTGGAAGTACATACTCCTGAACGTGCTCAAATGCGCGCTGGGCTTGTTGCGCTTCGATGATTGACTGCTGCCCAAAGTCGATCGCGAATCGGGTGGGCGTACCATCGCCCGTTAACAGGTCACGGCCAACTAGGTACGAAAACAGCACGCCTGCAGACCCTGGATCCTCTCTGACTAGCTCGGCAGTCTCGGAGCCCTCCAGCACAAAACCAGAGTGACCAGGTGTGATCCCCTGACATACAACGACCTTCGAGTCCTGGTCTAGCACTCGCGCCCCGCTGACATCCGTCTGATCCGACAGGGCGGAGTTGATGTGGGCCGTGTCGCGGTAGGCCAGTTCGTAATCCTTATGGGCGGGGACGGCACCGGCGCGGCGGATCTTCTCCCGCTCTTTCGGGGCATCGACCTTGTACCACAGCCGGCGCTGCTTCGGCAGCAGCTTCCGGTCCTGCGTCTTGATCCAGTTGGCGATCGAGACGTGGACGTTGGCGTCGCCGGACCAAGGCTGGTTGTCCACCGCCTCGATGATCGTGCCGTCTTTTACTATGTGGTCGAGGCCGCCCTCGCGCGATTTGTTGTTGCGGACGTTCTGGGTGCCGACCAGCCCGGCCCGGCCGGCGACCGAATCGTCGGGGGTACACTCGGGCAAGTGATCGTGCGCCAGGCGGAACCAGTAAACGCAATAGTCCGCCATCCCGGGAACGTCCTTGTACGTCTTGCGAACGGCGTTGACATAATCGGCCCCGCGTTCGGGTTTGAGCCGCTTGGCCCCGAGGAACGGCGGGTTGCCGATGATCACGTCGGCGGGCGGCCATTTGGTGGGGATGACCTTGCCGGATGCGAACGGATCGCCCTCCAGTTCGGCGAAGAGCATCGTCGGCAGCACGTCGCCGCCCTTGCTGAGCGGCGTGATCAGGGCGTCGCCGGCGGTGAAGTTGGCGTCGAGGTTGTCGAGCGGAAGCGGACGCTCGATGGTGTGCAGTTCGTCGATCGCGAGCTTGCGGGCGATCATCATCGTGACCTTGGCGATTTCGATGGCGAAGGGATTGATGTCAATACCAAAGAACTGCGCCGCCGAGACGTGGCCGATTTGGAGTTGGCCCTTCTCGGTACGTTTCTTCTTCTCGCTGATTCGCTCGAAGAGCCGGACTTCGAGGCGCTTCAACTCGCGATAGGCGAGGTAGAGAAAGTTGCCTGATCCGCACGCCGGATCGAGCACGCGATAGGTGAACATGCGCTGGCGGAGCTTTTCGAGGTCGGCCAGCTTTCCGGCGTTCTCGATCAGGTCGCGCCAGGGCTCGGTGATCGTCGGGCGGACGATCTTCATGATGTCGGCGGCCGTCGTGAAATGTCCGCCGTATGCGTGGCGTTCCTCCTTTTCGAGCGAGTGCTCGAAGAGGGTGCCGAAAATCTCGGGGCGGACTCGCGACCAGTCTTCTTTAGCCGCCTGACGAAGCTGGTTGAGCTCGTCTTCGTAAAGCTCGATGCGGGCGGGCTCGGCGAACAGGCCGCCGTTGAAGTAGTCGACGCCCTTGAAGCGTCCACCGCTGGCGCCGGCGGGCGTGTTCATCGCCTCGAAGAGTCCGCCGAGCAGATCGAAGCTGTCAGCGGGCGCTTTGCACTCTTCGAGCAGCCGAGCGACGAAGTAGCGCGGCAGAAGGTCAATGTCTTCGGCGAAGAGCGCGACCAGCATCTGCAGAACGAAGCGCTGGGCCTGCTCGCGGGGAACCTTGCGAACGATGAGCTTGTTGAAACAAAGGGCGAGCTTGTCGGCGGCGTCGCGGGTGACCTGCTCCTGATCGTTGCCAAAGACCGGCCGATCGTGCGAGGGGAAGAGAAACGCGAGCGGGCCCCAACGGTCGGGCAGATCGGCGAGGGCGAGCTTGTCGACCGGTGCGTCCATCTGAGTCTCGAAATCGTAGACCCAGAACTCGTCGAAGTTGCACAGAATCACGTAGCGCGGGCGGCCGGGAACCAGACGCGTCCAGTAGTCAAACGCCTGGCGGTAGTGCCTGGACAGGTCGGTTCCGCGTTTCTTCATCTCGACCAGGACGTGCGGCTTCCATACGTAGTCGGCGAACGCGGTTCCCCCGCCGGACTCCTTTGGCTTGCGAATGCGGAATTCGGGCGTGCCGCCAACGTCCAGGCAGCCTTTGTGCCCAAGTCCAATGAACAGGCGGTCGAGGAAGATCTGCGCCTGCCCTTTCTCGTCGCCGATGATATGGGCATCCGCCCATTCGACGAACTGCGTCAGTAGTTGCTTCTGCTTTGCTGGCATGCCCGCATCCTAAGAACGTGAGGCCAACTGGTCCAGTTCGCAGTGTTCGAAGGCACCCTGTCCATTCCGGCGGTCGATGCTTCCACGTGTCCTCCGTGGGTTTGGTGGATTCTCTGGCGGGGGTGACGGAAGTCCTCGCGGTGCTCTGGTCTTCTTCCTTCGCCCCCTTTCGGGGGCTCTTGGTGGGGTGGTCGGTTTTCCCAGGGCTCGCTTTGCTCACCCTGGGCTTTATTCCT